>JAJFBI010000387.1 GCA_020697385.1 Microvirga sp.
TCCCAGCTCGTCCTGCACCCGCGCCATCTTGTCGGTGAGCATCGGACAGACGTCGGGGCAGGAGGTGTAGATGAAGGTCACCGCGACCACCTTGCCGCGGAAATCCTCGAGCCTGACCTCCTTGCCATCCTGCGAGGTCAGCGCGAAATCGGGCGCCGCCCCGATCGTCGGCAGCCGCTGCTCCTGCCCGGCCTCATGCGCCGGCGCAAGAGCCGGCCATCCCAGCATCCCGAGCGCCAGGACGAGCGCGGCCAGCATGGCTCACGCCTTCAGCTCGCGCTTGAGCTCGTCGAGGAAGCTCCAGTCGGCGCTCTCGGCGATCAGCGCGTTCGGGCTGGAGCCGATCATGCCCGCCTCGTGCAGCCGCAGCGCATAGAACCGCAGCGAATCCTCGGGGTCGTACTCCCGCCACGAGCGGTAGGGGAGCTCGGTCAGCGACTGCAACGCGTAGTCGTAGCGCTCGGTGATGCCGCTCTCGACGAGCCGCCGCGCGACCCGCTCCGGCTCGGCGGCGCAGATGTCGGCCGCCTTTAGGACCGCGCGCAGCACGCTCTTGGTCGCGACCGGATAGTTGCGGACGTAGTCCGCGTTCGCGGCGAGCATGCAGCAGAAGTAGTGGGACCAGGGATAGTCCGCCGTGCTGTTGAGGATTACCCGCCCGATCCCCAGGGTGCGCAGCTCCTGAGGCTCGGGCGCGGAGCCGAGGAACGCGTCAATCTTGCCCTCGATGAACAGCTCCATCGGGCTGGTGTCGTCATCGGGCGTGACCCAGACGATGTCCTCCTGCGGATCGAGCCCGATATGCTGGACGATGATCACCAGGAACAGGTGGTCGGCCGAGCCGATGGCGTCGGGGATGCCGACCCGCTTGCCCTTGAGGTCGCTGATGGTGCGGATCGGCGCGTGCACGTAGAGTTCCCAGCAACCGGGATGCACGCCCGCGAGGGCGACGACCGGCAGACCGGCGTCATGGTGGTAGATGAGCGAGGGCGCGAAGCTGTGCCCGAAGTCGATCTCGCCGCGTCCGATCATTCGCGCCGGAGGAACGCCCGCGATGTAGCGGATGTCGGTGAACCCCTCCGCGCGCAACAGCTCCTCGGCCATATACTGCGGCGCAAGACACGTCCCGATCTGCTGACTGAAGCGCACGCTGGTCGTCTCGAGCGGCCACTCGTCGGCATGCGCTGCCTGGATGCCGACAAATCCCGCAGCCGCGACCAGCGACGCGCTGGTCAGGAATTCGCGACGCGATTGCATCAAAAGCCTCCTCTGTTCGCGGTCGGAGTCACGCCTTCAGCTCGCGCTTGAGTTCGTCGAGGAACCGCCAGTCGGCGCCCTCGGCGATGATCTGGTTGGGGGTCGCCTCGATCATGCCGAACTCGTGCAGCCAGAGGCCGTAGAAGCGTAGCGAATCCTCCGGATCGAGCTCGCGCCAGACGTTGTAGGGCACGTCCGTGAGCGTCTGGAGCGCGATGTCGTAGTGCTGCGCGAAGCCCCCCTCGAGCAGCTGCCGCGCGGCCCGCTCCGGCTCCGTCGCGCACAGATCGGTGGCCTTCAAGATGGCTCGCACCGCGCGCTTGGTCGCAACCGGATAGTTTTGAACGAACTCACTCTGTCCAACCAAAATACAGCAGAAGTATTGAGACCATGGCCTGTCCATCGCCATGTCGACCAGCACGCGACCGATCCTGCCCGCGCGCAGCTCGGGAAACTCCGGCACGAAAGCCAGATACGCATCGCTCTTGCCCTGGATGAACAGCTCGATCGGGCTGGCGACGTCATCCGTGGTGACCCAGTCGATGTCTTGCTCGGGGTCAAGCCCGACATGTGCGGCCATGATCGATACGTACAGGTGCGGGGGCGAGCCGCGCGCATCATTGCAGCCGACCTGCTTGCCCTTCAGGTCGGTGAAGGCTCGGATGTGCTCATGCACGAAAAGGTTGAAACACCCGGGATGGACGCCGGCCAGAACCGTGATCGGGACGCCGGCATCGAGGTTGCGAACAGCCCCGGGCGCGAACCGCAGACCGAAGTCGATCTCGCCACGCTCGAGCGCCTGCGCGTAGGGCGGACCGTTCTTGACGCGGACATAGCGGATGTCGGTGAAGCCCTCCGCACGGAGCAGGTCCTCCGTGATCAAGGCGGGCGCGATGCACAGCGCGTTTTCGGCGACCCCACCCGCCATGTACGGCTGCCCGTCCTCAACGCGGATCCGGATCGTGGTCGTCTCCGGCGGCCCTTCACTGGCGAGCGGTGCCCGCCCGCCAAGGATGCTCGCACCCGCCGCCAGCGACGCGCTGGCCAGGAAATCGCGGCGACTTGGTCTGATCCGCATGGAAGCCTCCTGTCATTACCATCGACCCGTCCCGGCACCATCATCGACCCGTCCCGGCACCGGCGGTTGCTCCGGCCTTCAAGATGTGCCTGCGCTCGACCTCCACTGACGGTCCTCAGCCGACATCGCCGGCGTCGCGGCGATCGAGCAGCCGGCGGACGGCCGCCTCCAGCGGGCCGAGCTGGCGGGTCACGACGACGTAGATCACCTCGTCGTCGACGCGGTGATAGGCGTGCCGGATGACATTGCCGATGCTTGTGATCTCCCGCCACGGCACATCGGGCTCGGAGGCTCGCAGCGGCTCCGGGAGATGCCGGCTCGCCTCGGAGATGATCTCGATCGCGCGCTCGGCCGCCCGGCGGGTCGTCCAGCTCGCGCCATAGGCTTCGAGGCTCATGCTGCCGACCGCGGCCCGGACGCCCAGGATCGCCTCGAGGATGTCGTGCAACCGAGGGCAAGGGGTCGCTCTGCCGCATCAGAAGACCCTGACCGCCGAGGCCAGGATGCCGCGTCGTGACGTCGACCTCGCCCGCGACGATCTCGCGGACCCGCTCCTGGATGCCGACGACCTCCAGACCGAGCCCCGAGCGGTGGTCGAAGAACAGATCGACGTCGCTCCCGGCGCGATCCTCGTCGCGGCCGACCGAGCCGAACAGGAACAGCCCCTGCACGCCTTTGGCGCGCAACTCACCCTCGTGCGCCTTCAGCAGCGTGATGACCTCCTCCCGACGGAGCATGCGCTCTCCCAACGACCATCATGATCTTAGCTTCGGGGTCAAACCATTCCAAGCGACGGGGCAGCGTCCGCCCCTTGCCGGGAGGTCACGACGTCGCGTCGGTTCAGCGTGATACGCATGACCCATTTCCTTCAGCTCGTCTCATGCTGCCTCACGCCTTCAGCTCGCGCTTGAGCTCGTTGAGGAACCGCCAGTCGGTGCCCTCGGCGATAATCTCGTTGGGGCTGGAGGTGATCATGCCCGCCTCGTGCAGGCGGAGCGCGTAGAAGCGCATCGTGTCCTCCGGGTCGTAGTCGCGCCACCTCGCGTAGGGGATCTCGGTGAGCGCCTGGAGCGCGTAGTCGTGGCGTGCGGTGAACCCCTCCTCGACCAGACGCTTCGCGACGCGCTCGGGCTCGGCGACGCAGAGATCCGTGGCCTTGAGGATCGCGCGCAGGACGCGCTTGGTCGCGACCGGATAGTTGCGGATGAACTCGGTATTGCCCGCCAGCATGCAGCAGAAGTACTGCGACCATGGGCGATCGACCGCGCTGTCGACGATCACCTGCCCGATGCCTCGAGAGCGCAGCTCCTGGGGCTCAGGGGGCAGTCCAAGGAAGGCATCGATCTGCCCGTCGGCGAAGAGATCCATGGGCCTCGCCGGGGCCGTCGTCACCCAGTCGATGTCCTGCGCCGGATCGAGCCCGATGTGGGCGGCGATGCTGGTGAGGAACACGTGCGGCGACGACCCCAGAGCCTGGACGCCGACCCTCTTGCCCTTGAGGTCGGTGACGCTCCGGACGCGCTCGTTGCCGAAGACCTCGAAGCATCCGGGATGCACGCCTGCCAGCACGGTGATCGGCTCGCCGGCATCGAGAGGGATCACGAGGGGTGCCGCAAAGTGCAGGCTGAAGTCGATCTCGCCGCGTGCGAAGGCCGCGTGCTGGATCGCCGCGGGCAGCTCGACATAGCGGACGTCCGTGAAGCCTTCGGCGGCC
>JAJFBI010000388.1 GCA_020697385.1 Microvirga sp.
GAGAGAATATCCGCCTCCACCTGCAGCTTGCCGCGTCCCGCATTGATCAGGATCGGCCCCCCGAGCCTGCCGTCGCGGGCGAGCTTCTCGAACAGGGAGCGGTTGAGCGTGCCCTCCGTTTCCGGAGTGAGCGGCATGAGGGCGATGAGAATGTCGGTGCGATTCAGGAACGGCGTCAGCCCCTCCTCGCCCGCATAAACCTCGAAGCCTTCCACATCCTTCGCCGTGCGGCTCCAGCCGGCCACATCGAAGCCCATCATCTTCAGCTTGCGCGCAGAGTCCTGCCCCAGCACGCCGAAGCCCATAATGCCCACGCGCACGTCACCGGCAATCGGCGGTGCGCGATCCGGCTTCCAGCGTTTCGCCTTCTGATCCTCGTCGAAGCGGCGCTGATCGCGCAAATACATGAGGCAGTGGAGCACCATGTATTCGCTCATGCGATGGGTGAGATCGTCCTGCGCCACCCGCACGATCGGCACATCCGGCAGGTCGGGATAGCTCATCAGGTGATCGACGCCAGCGCCGAGGGAGAAGATCGCCTCGAGGTTGGGCAGGCCTGACAGGCTTCCAGGCTTCGGCCCCCAGGTCGCCACGTAGCGAACGGCGCTTTTGTCGAAAGCCTCCCCGAGCACGACAATGTCGCGATCCGGCAGGAATCGCCTGAAGCGCTCGACCCAGGGCTGCGTCTGCCAGGTGACGGCGACGAGAAGGCTCATGCTGTGGCTCCGATGCGCTCGAGGATGCTCGGACCTGAAGCGACCTTTGCATCACCAATAACATAGGCATTCCGCACCGCACGCACCGCCGCTTCGGCCGCGTCTTCGCTGCGCGCATGCACGATGGCCAGCGGACGCGAGGCATCAACCGTCTCACCGATGGCAGCAAGCTTTGTCAGCCCGACCGCGTGATCGATGAGATCCTGAGGACGCGTACGCCCGCCGCCGAGCGCAACGACGGCTACGCCCACGTCGCGCGTGGCAATGCTCTGTACGATGCCCGAACGATCCGCATGAACAGGACGAACGATGGGTGCCGCCTGCAGATGCTTCTCGCGATTCTCAAGGAAGTCGGCGGGACCACCGAGGGCAGACACCATGCGCTGGAAGACCTCGGCCGCCTTGCCTGATGAAATCGCGTGCTCGATCTTTGCACGAGCTTCGTCGATGTTGGCAGCGAGCTTGCCGAGTACCAGCATCTCGGCGGAGAGCTCCACGGTCACCTCGTGGAAACGCTTCTCGCGGCGGCGGCCCGTCAGGTAATCGACCGCATAGGCCATCTCGACCGCGTTGCCGGCGGCAGACGCCAGCGGTTCGTTCATGTCGGTCAGCAGCGCGCTCGTGGGAAGACCCGCACCATTGGCGACGAGCACGAGGCTCTCGGCGAGCTTTCGCGCATCCTCGGCATTGTCCATGAAGGCGCCGGAGCCGAACTTCACATCCATCACCAGGCCCTGGAGACCCGCAGACAGCTTCTTCGACAGGATCGACGCGGTGATGAGATCGATGGACTCCACCGTCGCCGTCACGTCGCGGATCGCATAGAGGCGCTTGTCGGCCGGCGCGAGATCCGCCGTCTGGCCGATGATGGCGCAGCCCACATCGCGCGTGACACGGCGGAACGTATCGAGATCGGGCTGCGTGACATAGCCCGGAATGGAATCGAACTTGTCCAGCGTGCCGCCGGTATGGCCGAGGCCGCGGCCGGAGATCATCGGCACATAGCCGCCGCAGGCCGCCACTGCAGGCCCGAGCGCAAGGCTGACCGTGTCGCCTACGCCTCCGGTCGAGTGCTTGTCGAGCACCGGCCCCGGCAAATCCCAGGCGAGCACCGTGCCCGAATTCATCATCGCGCGGGTGAGCGCCACGCGCTCCGGCACGGAGAGGCCGCGAAAGAAGATCGCCATGGCGAAAGACGCCGCTTGGCCCTCGGTGACACGGCCTGCGGTCAGTCCTTCAATGAAATGCTCGATGTGCTCCGCATCGAGCGTGCCGCCATCGCGCTTGCGGCGGATGATTTCCTGCGGAAGAAGGCTCATGTTAGTAGGCTCCGGTGGCCGCAATGCCTTCACGTCCTTCGATCGCTGCAATCAGCGCGTCATAGACGCTGCTTGCGCCGATGCGGAAGGTGCGCGGCGTGGCCCAGCCGGGCCCCATGATGCGGTCGGCAAGATCGAGATAGATTTTCGCGTCATCCACAGTGCGGATGCCGCCGGAGGGTTTGAGGCCGACCGGGCGCGCTGAAGCCTTGATGGCCCTGAGCATGATCTCAGCCGCCTCCGGCGTGGCAGACACGGGTGTCTTGCCCGTGGAAGTCTTGATGAAGTCCGCATTGGACTCGATGGCGATGAGGCTTGCGGTCTCGATCAAATTCGGATCCTTGAGCTCGCCCGTTTCCAGGATCACCTTCAGCAGGCGATCACCATCGACGAGTTCGCGCACCGCATCCACCATTTCCTTGGCAGCCCCGAGATCGGCGCGACGGACGGCATTGTAGGGCAGCACGAGATCGATCTCGTTGGCGCCGTCGGAGAGCGCCTCCTGCGTGTCGTCCACAACGCGGCTCACATCCTCACCACCGGCCGGGAAATTGACCACCGTGGCAATCCGCACGGACGAACCCTTCAGGTTCTCCCGCGCGCGCTTCACAAATTGCGGCCACACGCACACGGCCGCCACCGGCCCGCGCGGATCGAGCGCCCTTTTGCAGAGCGCATCGATGGCCTGATCGGTGCAGGTATCCGTCAGGTCGGTGAGATCGAGGCTGCGCAGGGCGCGCACGGCAATGTCCGCATCAGACATGGGAAAGCTCCGCAACGAAGGACCGGATGAGACGCTTGAACTTCTCGGAGGCTTCCGCCGCCGTGTCCTTGGTCTCCTGGTGCGAGGGCGATGCGCCTTCGATACCGGCAGCCAAGTTGGTGACGACGGAAATGGCCGCGACCTTCAAACCGTAATAGCGCGCGAGAATGACCTCAGGCACAGTGGACATGCCCACGAGATCGCCGCCGAGGATCTGCACCATTCTGATCTCGGCCGGCGTCTCGAAGCTTGGGCCTGAAAGCCAGGCATAAACGCCTTCCGGCACATCGATACCGGTCTTCTGCGCGGCGCGCTGCAGCATCTGGCGCAAGCCCTCGTCATAGGCGCCCGTGAGCGACACGAAGCGCCCTTCGGTGTGATCGCGCAGCAGCGGGTTGGCGCCCGAGAGGTTGAGGTGGTCGTTGATGGCCACAAGACTTCCGGGACGGATGTCGGCCCGCACCGACCCTGCCGCGTTGGTGGCGACGAAGACCGGAACACCGAGTTCCTTCACGAAGGCTACGGGAATGCGCATCGCGCCCGCGTCGCCCGTCTCGTAGTAATGCGCCCGGCCTTGAAACAGCAGAACGCGCTTTCCTTCAAGTGTTCCCACGACGAGCCTGCCAGCATGGCCAGAGACGCCGCTTCTCGGGAAATGAGGGATCTCCGCATAAGGGAGGCTCACCGCGTCGCTCACCTCGTCGACCAGGGTGCCGAGCCCCGTGCCGAGCACGAAGGCCGCATCGAATGGGCCGTCGAAGCCGCGGCTGCGCACGAAGGCGGCCGCTTCCTGGATCATCTGCTGCATCGTCATCTCAGGCCTTGAATAGCAAGGCCTTCCTTTCATTAAAGCAATCAGTTCGCTCTACCGGTCCGTCAGATTGTCGGGTCCGAAGGAGAAGGGCAACAGTTCGTCGAGGGTGAAGCTCTTGCGGATGCCCTCAGGACCGGCAATGTGAATCGGCGTATCGGGCGCGGCGAACTCGCGGATGCGCTGGCGGCAACCGCCGCAGGGTGTGACGAGGTGCTCGCCTTCGCCCATCACAACAATTTGCGCGATCCGGTTTCCACCCCCGGCGATCATGGCTGAAACGGCGCCGGCCTCCGCGCAGGAGCCCACCGGATAAGCGGCGTTCTCGACGTTGCAGCCGGCGAAGACCTGGCCGTCCGGCGTTGCGATGGCGGCACCGACCTTGAAGCGGGAATAAGGCGCATAGGCCTTGGCCTGGATCGCCTTAGCGGCCTCGAACAGAGCGATGCCATGCTCAGCGCTCCTTCACATAGGGCAAGCCGGACGCGCGCGGCGGAATCGCCTTGCCGATCACGCCGGCGAGCAGAATAACCGTCATGAGATAGGGCATCGCCTGGATGGCCTGCACCGGCACCTCGCCGATGCCGGGCAGCGACAGGCCCTGCAGCTGGTTGGCACTGGCATCGAGCAGTCCGAAGAGGAAGCACGCACCAAGGGCCGGCCATGCCCGCCACTTGGCGAAGATCAGGGCCGCGAGGGCGATGAAGCCGCGTCCTGCCGTCATGTTGGGCAGGAAGCCCGCCGCCTGTCCGACCGAGAGATACGCGCCTGCCAACCCGCACAGGACGCCCGCGATGATGACG
>JAJFBI010000389.1 GCA_020697385.1 Microvirga sp.
GCGTGAGCCGATATGCGGGCCCTGATAAAAGTTAGGATCGAGGATGAATACGACCGACAAGAAAATTTCCGAGGTGCTGGCCAAGTTCGGTGAGCCGATGGCCGGCAATGTCTGGCGGGTCCAGGGAACGGCCGTGGTCTACCACAAGACGCTTGAGCGCATCGCCGCCCAGGCCAATGTGGTCTTCGACGAGCCCAAGATCATCCGGGCTGAGCGCGACGAGGCGGTGATCCAAGTCACCGGCCGCATGGGCGAGCGGGTCGAATGGTCAATCGGCGAGGCGCTGATCGGCGTGAACTATCGCGTCTCAGGCAAGCAGGCGGCCTATGTCTATGCCATGGCCGAGAAGCGGGCGAAGGACCGCGTGATCCTCAAGCTCATCGAACTGCACGGCTACGTCTATTCCGAGGAAGAGGCGGATGAGTTCAAGCAGGGCCGTCCGGGCTTTGCCGATCCGCACGTGGAACTCGAGAAGACCGAGCCTCAGACACAGAAGGGCAGGGTTGAAGCCGCTGCTTCCGACGACAAGGTTGAGGATGATCTGAAGGCGAAGATCAAGAAGGCCAAGACCATCAATGCGGTCACGGACCTGATGCTTCATGCGGATACGCAGAAGGTGCTCGCCGAACTGCCGGAGGGCATTCGCGACGAGATCCGCGACTACGCCAAGGCACGGCTCGTCGAACTCGGCTGGCCGACCAAGAAGGCAGCCTAACTTTCGCTGCGATCATGGGCGAGACGGGACAAGCCGTCTCGCCTTTTTTCTTTTTCACAATGGCGTCTTGGCGCTCGTGGTCCCGCTGATCGATGCCGAAAACCTCCGCCATGGCTGCTTCCGATCAGGAGGCGCTATCCCTCTCCGAACATCTCGTCGGTTCCATCGAGCGGGTGACGTTCCACAACGATGAAACCGGCTTCTGCGTGCTGCGCGTGAAAGCGCGCGGGCACCGCAAGCCCGTTGTTGTTGTCGGTCATGCGCCGTCTGTCGCCATCGGCGAGGTGGTGGAAGCAAACGGCGGATGGCTGCACGACCGCAATCACGGGGTTCAGTTCCGCGCGAGCGAGCTGATGACCACAGCGCCGACCACCGCGGAAGACCTGCAGCGCTTTCTCGGCTCGGGCCTGCTGAAAGGTGTTGGGCCTTCCCTTGCCCAGAGGCTCATCGCATCGTTTGGCGCGCGCATTCTCGACGTGATCGAGACGAAGCCCCATGAGCTCGCGCGCGTGCATGGCATCGCGATGGCCAAGGCTCTGAGCATCGGCGAGGCCTGGGCCGAGCACCGGGCCCTGAAGGACATTGCGGCGTTCCTCAATGCGCAGGGCATCGGAGGCTTTCTGCTCACGCGCATCTACCGTGCCTATGGCGTCGGGGCCATTGACATCGTCAAGGCCAATCCCTACCGGCTCGTCCTCGACATTCCGGGCTTCGAGTTCGCGCTCGCCGATCAGGTGGCGCTGCAACTCGATATGGAACCCACTGCCGCAATCAGGCTTCAAGCCGGTCTCACGCATGTTCTCTCTGAGGCTGTGAAGGAAGGCCATTCCGGGTTGCCGGCAGAGGAGCTGCTGCGGCAGGCTAGTCGCCTGCTCGAAATTCCCGAACTTGAAGTGAAGCCCGTGCTCGATGCGCAATGTACGGCGGGTCAGCTCATCGCTGACGAGCTCGATGGCCAGCGCAGCATCTTCCTGAAAGGCCTCTACGGCGCCGAGCTCTTCATCGCGCAGCGCCTGAAGGAGATCGCTCAGGGCCTACACCCATGGAACGGACTCGATAGCGAGCAGGTGATCGCCGAGGCAGAAGCTGCCATTGGTGTGTCGTACTCGCCGAGCCAGCGCGAGGCCCTGGCGTCCGCCTGCCGCTCGAAGGTTCTCGTCGTCACCGGCGGGCCTGGCGTCGGCAAGACGACGCTGATCCGAAGCCTGACGCATCTGTGCGCACAGCATGAGTTGACGATCGCCCTGTGCGCGCCGACCGGACGGGCTGCAAAGCGGCTGTCGGAAAGCACAGGCTTTCCGGCGAAGACGGTCCACCGTTTGCTGGAAGCATCCGAGGGTGGCTTCAGGCGCAATGCGAAGATGCCGCTCGACTGCAACCTGCTTGTTGTCGATGAAGCCTCGATGCTCGACATCCGCCTGATGGCCGCGCTGCTGCGAGCGCTGCCGGATGAAGCGTCGCTCGTTCTCGTGGGCGACGTCGACCAACTGCCCTCCATCGGTCCTGGGCAGATCCTGTCGGACATCATCGCATCCGGCGCTATTCCTGTCGTGCATCTCAAGGAGGTGTTCCGGCAGGAGCGGGAGAGCCGCATCATCACCGCGGCCCATGCGATCAATCGCGGGCTTGTGCCTGACCTCGGGCATCAGCCGGACTCGGATTTCTATTTCGTCGAAGCCGACACGCCGTCCGAGGTCATGGCCAAGATGACCATCCTGATTCGGGACCGGATCCCACGGCGGTTCGGCCTTGATCCGGTCCGGGACGTGCAGGTGCTGTGCGCCATGAACCGCGGCCGCCTCGGTACGCATATGCTGAATGGGGAACTGCAGCAGCTCTTCAATCCGCCGGGTCTCGAGAGCCTGCATCGGGCGGGGTGGAGCTACGGGCCCGGCGACAAGGTCATGCAGGTCCGCAACGATTATGAGCGCGACGTCTATAACGGCGAAGTCGGCATCGTGCGCGAAGTGCGCCGTGATCATGGCGAGCTCACCGTTGCCTTCGAGGACAGGCTGGTCGTCTATTCCCTTCAGGAACTCGATGAGCTGGCTTTGGCCTACGCCGTGACGATCCACAAGGCGCAGGGCTCCGAGTATCCGGCTGTGGTCATACCGGTTGCCTTGCAGCAGGCCTCGATGCTGCGGCGCAAGCTTCTCTACACCGGGGTGACGCGGGCAAGCCGTCTGGTGATCCTCGTGGGCAGCCGCGCCGCCCTCGTTCAGGCCGTCGGCTCGGAGGAGGAGCCGCGCCTGTCCCGGCTCAGGCACTGGCTCCAAGCCTGATCCCTTCCGCCTGGGGTCAAAACGCTCTATATCTCCTCCTGCAAAAGCCTATTCCGGAGCAGGCCATGAGCTTGGAGACCGAGCACACAGAACGCCAGGAGCAGCGGGCCCGCGTCGGTCTTGTTGCGGCAGCAATCCTGTGCCTTGTGGGCTCAGGCGGGCTTCTGTGGTGGCGCTATGGCGGCGCTGTCTTTAACGATCTGGTGACCGCCGGCCTGGCCTGGTGCTTCTGAACCAGCCCGGCCCGCGACGTGCGGGCGAGACCGTGGCTCGTCTTGTTCCAGCGGAACGGCGCGATAGCTAGTTCCCACAAGCCTCTCCAGGCCGCAACGCTCACGAGGCCGTAATAGAACGGCAGCAGCAGGAGCCAGGGCATGAGGCGCCAGAGCTTGCGCCGGTGCAGGGCCACGCAGGCGGGGATGAAGATCGAAGCCGCGCCGGACAAGAAGAGCGTCAGGGCATAAGCATTGAACGCCACCGTCCAGCGCATATCGGGAAACTGTTCGGTTTCAACAAGCCATGATGCCAAATAAAGCCCCGTAAAAAGAGGGTAGACGAGGGCGCTGAGCACGACTCCCCACGTCAGCGCCAATGCGCCGGAGAAGCGCCAGAACCCGAGTTGGCGCAGCATGATCCAGGGCTTGCGCGTATGGCTCACAGCAGTCTGCACATAGCCCTTCATCCATCGCGTGCGCTGGCGCATCCAGAGCCGCAGCGTGCCAGGCGCTTCCTCAAAGGTGGAGGAGGGAAGATCCCTGACCTCATAACCGAGCCGCGCCAGGCGAATGCCGAGATCGGCGTCCTCGGTGACGTTCCAGGCATCCCAGCCGTGGATCGTCCGCAGCACGGCGGTGCGGAAATGGTTCGAGGTGCCGCCCAGGGCTATGGGGCTGCCGATGTCGGCCAGCCCTGGATTGAACACATCGAACAAGGCCGCGTATTCGACGGTAAAGAGCCGCGTGAGCCACGTGTCGTCCGTGTTGTCGATGGTGAGCCGCGCCTGCAGACAGGCAACCCGTGGTGGCGCTACGGCAAAGCGCGAGATGGCC
>JAJFBI010000390.1 GCA_020697385.1 Microvirga sp.
TTTTGAACGCCGCGATGGAACCGGTGCCCGTTGGGGTTTCGGGAGAGCTGTGCGTGGGGGGCGAGGGCGTCGGACGAGGTTACCTGAATGACCCAGTGCGGACCGCCGAGGCCTTCGTTCCCGATTCGTTCGGCCAGGAATCCGGTGCCCGCCTATACAAGACCGGAGACCTGGCGCGGTATCGGACGGACGGCAACATCGAGTTTCTCGGCCGGGTGGACCATCAGGTGAAGATCCGCGGGTTCCGGATCGAGCTGGGCGAGATCGAGGCGCGGCTGTGCGAGCACCTTGCTGTCCGGGACGCGGTGGTGATCGTGCGGGAGGATCGACCGGGCGATAAGCGATTGGTGGCGTATGTGGTGCCGCTTACGAGCCGTTCCGAAGAGCCGGCCGTGGATTCAGAGGAGCTGAGGCTCGTCCTGAAGGGACAGCTTCCGGACTACATGGTGCCGTCAGTCTTCGTGTCTCTGGACGCGTTGCCCTTGACGCCCAACGGCAAGGTGGATCGCCGGGCTCTCCCTGCGCCGGAAGACAGTCAGCTTGATGATCGCTATGCCGTGCCGCGTACGGCAACCGAGGAAATCCTGTCGGGCCTGTGGGCGGACGTCTTAGGGCTCAAGCGGGTTGGGATCCACGATCACTTTTTTGAACTGGGTGGGCATTCGCTCCTCGCCACGCAAGTGGTGTCTCGAATACGAACGGCCTTTCAGGTCGAACTGCCGTTGCGCACTCTGTTCGACCATCCGACGATCGCAGCCCTCGCAACCGCAGTGGAGAGGGAGCAACGAGATGGACAGGGATGCCAAGGGCCACCGCTCTTGCCGAACACGCGGGAAGGAAGCGTGCCGCTGTCATTCGCCCAGCAACGCCTGTGGTTTTTGGCCCAATTGGATACCGAAAGCTGGTTCTACAACCTCCCATTCGCCCTCCGGCTGAAGGGAGTGCTCGATGTGCCTGCCCTTGAGCGAAGCTTCGGTGAACTGATCCGCCGTCACGCAGTGCTGCGCACCACGTTCATGGCCATCGACGGACAGCCCGTGCAGGTGATTGCGTCCGAGCCGCTGGAGCATACGTTGCCGGCGGCCGAAGACCTCAGCCGGCTGACGGATGTCGAACGCGAAGTTGCCGTGCGCCAGCTGGCCACCGAGGAGACACAGCGGCCGTTCCATTTGGATCACGACACGCCGATCCGTGTACGGTTATTGAATGTAGGCGAGCAGGAGCATGTCCTGCTGGTGATCCTGCACCACATCGTGGCCGACGCTTGGTCCATGGGTCTCTTGGCTCGCGAGATCAGCACCCTCTATGGAGCCTTTGCCGCCGGGCGGCCTTCGCCACTCCAACCTCTGCGGATCCAGTACGCGGATTATGCTCACTGGCAACGCGAGTGGCTCCAAGGCGAGGTGCTCGATGCTCAGGTCGCCTACTGGAAGCAGAAGCTCGGCCCGGCTCCACCCACCTTGGAACTGCCCACCGACCGGCCTCGCCCGCTCGTCCAGACGTACCGTGGCGGCCGCTTCACCTTCGAGGTCCCGTCGTCCGTGGCCGAACGGCTTCAGGTGCTCAGTCGCCGTCACGGCGTGACCGCGTTCATGACGCTGCTGGCCGCCTTCACGGTGCTCTTGCTCCGGTACACGAGGCAGGAGGACGTTCTCGTCGGCACTGATGTCGCGAACCGAAACCGGGCCGAGACCGAGGGGCTGATCGGGTTCTTTGTCAATCTCGTCGCGCTACGAACGAACCTGAGTGGGAATCCAACGTTTCCCGAATTGTTGGGCCGGGTCCGCGAGGTGGCGTTGGGAGCGTATGCTCATCAGGATCTTCCTTTTGAGAAGGTGGTAGAGGCCGTGCGGCCGCAGCGAAATCTCAGCCACCATCCGCTGGTCCAGGTTCTGTTCGTCCTTCAGAACGTCCCCACATCCTCTGTCGAACTGCCCGGGCTGGAGGTGAGCCCCGTCGAGCTGGAGAGCGAGGTGTCGCGATTTGATGTGGGTCTGTTCATGGAGGAAACCGAGGAGGGACTAGCCGGGGTTTGGAAGTACAACAGCGATCTCTTCGACATGGCGACCATCTCCACGATGTCACGGCGCTTCATTACCCTGTTGGAGAGCATCGTGGCCCATCCGGACGCGCGATTGGATAAGCTTGATGTCCTCACTGAGGCGGAAAGGGAGGCGAGTTCCATGGAAGACCGACGGCGCGACGAAGCCAAGCTGCAGAAATTCAAGAACATCAAGCCGAAGGTCGTGAAACTGGCCGAGCGCCGACTGGTCACGACAGGGGACCTGCAGCCCGGCCAATCGCTGCCGTTGGTCATCCAGCCGGCTGTGGAGGATGTGGACGTGGTTGCCTGGGCCAAGGGCAATCGGGAGGTCGTTGAGGCTGAACTGCTCAAGCGCGGCGCGATCCTGTTCCGCGGATTTCACATCAGCACGGTCATGGAATTCGAACAGTTTGCGCAGGCGATCTGCCACGAGCTGTTCGGCGAGTACGGTGATCTTCCCCGCGAGCAGGCGGGAGGGAAAACCTATGCCTCGACCCCCTACCCGCCGGATAAAGCCATCCTGTTCCATAACGAGAGCTCGCATCTGCATCGTTGGCCGCTGAAGCAGTGGTTCTTCTGCGTACAAGCGCCGGCCGAGGGCGGCGCGACGCCGATCGTTGACGGCCGGACAATTTACCGGCGACTGAGCCCTGAGATCCGCGAAGAGTTTGAGCGGAAGCAGCTCATGTACGTCCGCAACTTCACATCCGGCTTCGATGTGAGTTGGCAGGACTTCTTCCAGACGACAGACCAAGCGGCCGTCGAGGAGCGATGCAGGAGGGCGGGGATGGAGTTCGCGTGGATGGAGAACGGCCGGTTCAGAACGCGTCAGCACTGTCCCGCCATGACAAAACATCCCAAAACCGGGGAGCCTGTTTTTTTCAACCAGATTCAGTTGCACCACGTCTCATGCCTGGAACCGCCGGTGCGCGAGTCCTTGCTGGCGATGCTGGGGGAGGAATGGCTACCCAGGAACGTCTACTACGGAGACGGGTCGCGGATTGACGATGCTCTGGTGACGGAATTGTGCGAGCTGTATGAGCAGGTTGCGGTGCGGTTTGCCTGGCAGCCGTGCGATGTCCTGATGCTCGACAACATGCTGGTCTCGCATGCGCGCGATCCCTTTGAAGGGCCTCGGAAGATCGTTGTGGCGATGGGAGAGATGCTCAGCCAAGAGGACATTCAGACCGTGAACGTGTGAGGCACAGCAGATGCAAGACAGTCTTCAAGGAATACGACTCTCGCCGCAGCAAAAACGCCTCTGGCTTTTGCAGGGCAACGGCCCGGCGTATTGTGCACACGCTCGTGTGCTGTTGAATGGCCCGGTTGACACTGCGTTGTTGGAAGACGCTATTGAATGTGTCGTGGCCCGCCATGAAATGTTCCGGACCACGTTTCACCGGGAGCCGGGAGTCAGAATTCCCTTTCAAATCATCGGGGAGCATCTGGCGCCGCGGTGGCGTGCGGTGGACTGGCGTAAGCATGGTCCATCCGATCAGGAAGCGGAACTTAAGATCCTGTCCGACGAGCAGCGGCGCTTCCCGTTTGATTTCGAACGCGGCCCCCTTCTCGATGTTGTGCTTGTCCTCTGCGCTGAACACCGATCCGTATTGCTGATGTGTTTGCCCGCGCTGTGCGCCGATGGCAGGACGCTTCACAATCTGGTTCAAGAAATCAGCCGTATCTACGGCGCAGGATTGGAGGGGAAGGTGTCGGCGGAGGAACCTACTCAGTATGTCCAGTTTTCGGAATGGCAACACGAGTTGCTTGCAGATGAGGAAGCGGCAAAGGGTGCGCAGTATTGGCATCGTGTGCACCTCGGAGCCCCCTCGGCTGTAATCCTCCCTTGTGAACAGTCGGCATCTCCAATGGTTGATTGTGACCCGGCAGGCTTCCTTTCTGTCACAGGCTGCCTCGATGCCGATGTCGTGACCAGGCTCGAAGAAATGGCACGCGCCCATGCCACCTCCCTCATGGTGGTCTTGCT
>JAJFBI010000391.1 GCA_020697385.1 Microvirga sp.
GGAGACACCTGCCTTCTGGCGCGCATCAGCGGCGTCTGCAGCCGCGCGGGCGGCCTCATGATAGAGGCGGACGAACACCCGCTCGTCGGCGGCCCGCGCGTCGAGACGCTCCAGGATGGTTTCGAGCTTGTCGCGGATCGTCGTCATTGAGGCACCGGATGGAGAACGGGAGGATTCAGCTTAAAGCATCGGACCCAAAAGTGGATTTGCACTTTTGGGCCCCATCCGATGCTTTCTTCTTGAGTGAGAGCATCGTGCGGAAAACCGGGTCCACTTTTCACTGGCGTGGCCCGCTGGGTCCGCACGATGCTCTAGCGCAACGCAGCGTTGGCGCCCTGTCAAGCAGGATGCCGCTTCAGGACGCATAGCGCTGCCGGGTCTCGTCGGCTTCGTCCGTGTCGGTGACCATAGTCTCGATCGGGAAGGTGATCACGCAGCGGATGCCCGCCGGAGCAAAATCGAGCTTGATCTCGCCCCCGAGCTGCTGGGCCAAGCCGCGCTGGATGAGCTTCATGCCGAAGCCCTGGCGTTCCGGCTTCTTGACGAGAGGGCCACCGCTTTCGACCCACTCGACGAGCAGGGAGGGCGGCGCGCTTCCGGTGGTGAGCGCCCACATGACGTGAACCTTGCCGTCGGGCACCGAGAGGCTGCCGTACTTGACGGCGTTCGTCGCCATCTCGTGAATGGCGAGACCCAAGGCCAGCACGGCGCCCGGCTGGAGATTGATGCGCGGCCCCTTAAGACGGATGCGCTGGCGCATGACATCCTGGTAGGGATCGAGCTCGTTCTTCAGCACATCCTCCAGAAGCGCGCCCTGCCATTGGGTGGTCGTCAGAAGATCGTGCGTCTTGGCGAGCCCGTGCAGGCGATCCATGAAGGCGTTCCAGACCTCAGGATCGGTGTTCTGGGCCGAACGGCGGGTCAGCGAGGCCACGGATTGCACGGTCGCCAGCGTGTTCTTCACGCGATGGTTCAGCTCGCGTAGCAGAAGTGCCTGCCGCTCATCGGCAAGCTTGCGCTCGGTGATCTCCTGCGAGACGCCGACCATGGACAACTGGCCATTCGCGCCAATGCGAGTCCGCCCGCTGACACGGATCCAGTGCTCGCTCTCGTCAGGCCAGATCGCGCGATACTCCACATGAAGATCCGTGTTGGTGGCGATGGCCTGCGCCACGGCCTCGGCCTGCATGGCGCGGTCGTCGGGATGAATGGACGAGACCAGATCCGCATAAGTGAACGGCTCGTCGCGGCCGCGGCCGAAATTGGCCCGGCAGGTTGACGAGGTGATGAAGGTGCCCGTCTCCGGGGTGAACTCCCAGGAACCGAAATGCCCGGCATTGAGCGCAAGCCGCAGGCGGGCCTCGCTCTCGGCCATTTGCGCCAGAACATCCTCCCGCTCGCGTTCATGCGTGCGGATATCTGCCGATGCTTCTGCCAGAGCCGTCTTGATCGTGTCGAATTCCAGAACCTGCGTGGTCTTCGGACCGGAGACCTCCTCCCGGCGACCGAGCGCCTGGGCGGCCGCGACGAGTTGGTCCACGGGTCTGGCAATCGCACGGGCGAGAAGGGCCGCTAGGATCAGTCCGCCGAGAACGACTCCGGCCAGGATCATGAGCCAGAAGAGCGAGCGCTGGATCGACTTCGCCAACTCCGAGGTCGGGATGCTGATGACGAAGGACCAGCCGTAAGTGGGCGACTGGCTGAAATAGGTGCGAACCGCAATGCCGTCGAGCGTGACGCTCTGGAGAACGCCCTCGGAGGACGCGGCAAGGGCCTCCTGAACGTTGGTGCTGGCGGGCTGGCCGACGAACCGCTCCGGCGCGCGGGACCGGGCCACGATCCGCTTGCTGCGGTCGAGCACGGCGGCGTTCCAGCCGTCGACGATCCTCTGATCGCGGATGATGTTTTGAAAAGCCTCGGGCGTGATGGCGAGCGACAGGATGTAGGCTACCCTCTCGTCGATGATCGCCGGGACATCGATGGTGATGAGGCGCTGCCCGGTCAGAGAGCCGGTATAGAGATCCGATATCTGCGGCGCGCGCGTTTCCTGAATCTGCCGAAGAACATCCGGCCGGTTGCTGTCCGGCAGACGAACGCCGTATGGAACGCGGGTGTTGAAGATGGCGCGACCATTCGGCTCGAAGAGAGCGATCCATGATGGCTCTGCGAGGCCGACATCCTTCACCCGGTTGTAGAAGCCTTCGAAATCGCCATCGGCCAGGGTCGGCGACTGAGACAGGACCCGCATGGCCAGCATCGATTTGTCGATCTCGCGGTCGAGCAGCAGGCTCAAGGCCCGGGCGGTTTCCTGCATGCGCTGATCGACGGCCTGCTGCTCGGCTCTGTAGCCCGAGTAGAAGCCTCCGGCCGCCACCAGGATGATCGGCAGCGAGATGGCGAGCACCAACCCCCACAGGACCTGGCGCAGCGATATCCCGGCTCTTTCGGGAAGGCCCGGTGCGCTCGTTCCGGCCATGGGTTCGTGCGCCATGGTGCTAGCTCACGTCCTGAGCCGGCATGGTGACGCGCACGAGTGTCGCCGGCTCGCCCGACGGCCATTCCACTTGGGCATCGAGCTGGCGCGACAGGGCCTTCATGACCGTGCCGGACGCGCTGTTCTGCGCCGCCTGCTTCTCCTCCGGACTGAAGGCATCGTCCGACAATTGGAACAGTAGAATCCCGTCCCGGATGCGCAAGGTGAGCTTCAGCTTGCCATGGCGCTCGATATAGGCGTGGCTGAGGGCGTTGACGACGATCTCGTTGAACAGGAGCGCGATGGGCGCCGCCTTGGAGGCCTCCACCTCCACGTTCTCGACCTCGAATTCCGGCACGATCCGCACCCCGGGGATTGCGGCGGTGAGTTCCTGGCAGAGACCCTTGGCGAAGCTGGACGCATCGAAGCGCGCCGCGCCCTTGCCGTCGTAGAGATCCCGATGTGCTGCGGCCAACGCCTGCATGCGCTCCCTCATGCGGCCGAGCACCTGCCGGGTCTGATCGTCCTCGGCCTGGCGGATCTCGATCCCGATCAGGGACAGGAGAAGCTGGAGGTTGTTCTTCACCCGATGATCGAGTTCGTGCAGAAGCGTCGTCTGGCGGTCGAGAAGCGCGTGAAGAGCATCCTGCGCATGGCGCTTGTCGGCCCGTTCGCGAGCTTCGGCGAGCGCCCGCAGAACGGTGCCGGGAAGACGGTCGAGGCTATGCTTGAGCACGTAGTCGGTGGCGCCGCGCTTGAGCGCTTCGACCGCCACCTCCTCGCCGAGCGCCCCGGACACGAACACGAAGGGCGTGCCGGGAGCACGTGCCTGCACGATCTCCAGCGCGCTTAAGCCGTCGAAGGCCGGCAGCCTGTAATCGGCCAGGATGATGTCCCAGCGCCCCTCCTGCACCGCTCGCGTGAAATCGGCCGCCGTGTCGACGCGCTCCATCGAAACGCTCAGATCGGCGGAGGCCAGAGCCTCGCTCACCAGCTCAGCATCGAGCGCGCTGTCCTCCAGGAGGAGGATGCGCAGCATCGAGGCGAGCTGAGGATGGGCCTGCACGCTCATCGGTGGCGCTAGCCTCCGTTGCGCCGCGGCGGCGGTTCGTTGAGGATGGCCCAGAACACGCCGAGATCCTGGATGGCATCGAAGAACTCGCGGAAGCCCACAGGCTTCACCACGAAGGCGTTCACCCCGAGCTCGTAGCTGCGCACGAGATCGCTCTCCTCCCGCGAGGAGGTGAGCATCACGACCGGCGTCTGCCTGAGATGCGGATCGGACTTCACCTTCTCCAGCACCTCGAGCCCGTCCACCTTCGGCAGCTTGAGGTCGAGCAGGACCACGGCGGGATCGCTGGTGTTGCGGCTCTCATGGGCGCCGCGACGGTAGAGAAAATCGAGGGCCTCGGCGCCGTCGCGCACGATGACGACCTCGTTGGCGAGCTGGCTCTGCTCCAGGGCCGCCAGGGTCAGTTCGAGATCCTTCGGGTTGTCCTCAACCAGCAGGATCGGTTTCAAATCCGGCATTCACGCCGCTCCTTCAGTCTTTGTTT
>JAJFBI010000392.1 GCA_020697385.1 Microvirga sp.
GTGGAACCCACTTTTGGGTCCGATGCTTTAGGGTGTTCTCCTAAGGGCGTAAGGGATCCGGGTTGCTGCCTCGGCACGCACGGGGCATCTTCGGCGTCAGAGGAAAACACTTATGTCTCCGTTTACCTTCAACACCGCTCCGTCCCTCGTCTTCGGATCCGGCAGCATCGCGCGCTTGGGGGAAATCGCCGCCCAGCGCCTCGGGCCCCGGGTGGCGCTCGTCACCGATGCAGGGCTCGTCAAGGCCGGGCTCGTGGCGCCGGCCCTGCACGTGCTGGAAGAGGCAGGCATTGCCGTCGATGTGTTCGATGCAGTCGTGGCCGATCCGCCGGAAGACGTCGTGCTGGCAGCGGTCGAGAAAGCGAAAGCGTTCGACGCGCGTGCTGTGATCGGCTTCGGCGGTGGCTCGTCCATCGACGTGGCAAAACTCGTGGCGCTGCTGGCCGCCAGCAGCGAGACGCTTGCTGACATCTATGGCGTCGGTGTCGCGAAAGGTCCGCGGCTGCCGCTGCTCGCCATTCCCACCACGGCGGGCACGGGATCGGAGGTGACGCCGATCTCCATCGTCACCACCGGCGCGCACGAGAAGAAGGGCGTCGTCTCGCCGCTCATCATCCCGGACATCGCGCTGCTCGATCCCGATCTCACGCTCGGCCTTCCGCCGCATGTGACGGCGGCCACCGGCATCGACGCGATGGTGCATGCCATCGAGGCCTATACCTCGACGAGCGCCAACAACAATCCGGTCTCGCAGGCGCTCGCCAAGGAGGCGCTGCGCCTGCTCGGCCGCAACATCGAGCGCGCGGTGCATCAGGGGCAGGATGGGGAAGCGCGCTCCGCCATGCTGCTGGGCTCCATGCTTGCGGGTCAGGCCTTCGCCAACTCGCCGGTCGCCGCCGTGCACGCGCTGGCCTATCCCATCGGCGGACATTTTGGGATTCCGCACGGGCTCTCCAATGCCCTCGTGCTGCCGCATGTGCTGCGTTTCAACGCGAGCGCCTGCGAGACAGCTTACGCGGAACTTGCCCCTCATGCCTTCCCGGAACTCGAAGGCCGCGCCACGGGTTCGGCCTTCGTCGAGGCGCTGGCCTCCCTGTGCACGAAGGTGGGCTTGCAGCCGCGCCTGCGCGATGTCGGCATCCCGCAGGAGGCTGTGCCGATGATGGCCGAAGATGCGATGAAGCAGACGCGCCTTTTGGTGAACAATCCACGGCCGCTCACTCTCGAGGATGCACGCGCGATTTACGAAGCGGCCTGGTGAGACGCGCCATGACGGATCGTCCTTCGCGGCCCCACCGCTCGGAGTTCAAGCTGTTTCGCCCCATCGCCACCCGCTGGATGGACAACGATGCTTATGGGCACGTGAACAACGTGCATTACTACTCGTATTTCGACTCGGCCGTGAACGGCTGGCTTGTCGAGAAGGGGCTGCTCGCGATCACGGAAAGCCCGGTCGTCGGCCTCGTGGTCGAGTCGGGCTGCACCTATTTCGAGAGCGTCGCCTTTCCGGACGCGCTGGAGGCCGGCATTGCGGTGGCGCATCTCGGGCGCTCATCGGTGCGCTACCGGATCGCGATCTTCAAGGAGGGCGCTCAAGCGGCGGCCGCGCAGGGGCACTTCGTCCATGTCTATGTGGACCGTGAAACCCAGAAGCCGGTGGAGATCCCGCCGGAGACGCGGGCCATGCTCAGCGAGCTGACCTGAGCCGCCCACTCAACGACACGAGCGCCACGCCGGTCAGCACCACGGCGCCGCCGATCATCTCGCGCAGTCCGACGATCTCGTTGAGGAAGAGGACGGCAAGGATCGTCGTCCAGACCGGCTGGAGGTAGCCTACCATCGAGGCCCTGGTCGGACCTGCGCGGCGGATGAGCCGCATGAAGAGCAGGATCGGCAGAGCGGTGGAGACGATGCCGAGCGCCAGGAGTGAGGGCGCACTGCCCGGCACGGCTACGAAGGCGGAAGGGCCTGCAACGACGAGTGCCAGCACGGTTGCCGGAATGGCCGAGCAGATCTGCTGACCGAGGGCGAGGCGGGCCGGGTCCGCCTGCTTGATGGAGCGGACATAGAGGTTCGCCGTCGCATAGCTGAGAGCCGTCGCCACCATGGTTAGCACGCCCCAGGCGCTGATGCCGCTGTCCGGCAGGGCGGCAGGTCCGATGAGGATGCCCATGCCTGCAAGGCCGACGATGACGCCCACGAAGCGCCGCGGGGTCAGCCGCTCGTCCGCGTAAAGCAGGTGCGACAGGACCGCGACGATAAGCGGCCCGGAGGCCTGGATCATGGCCGCCGGCGCGGTTCCGATCTGGGTCAGCGCATGCGCCACAAGCACGTTCGGAATCCAGCCGTTGAGAGCGCCGAGGATCACCCAATGGTGCCACTGCCCGTTGTCGGCCCGGATGCTCTTGGCCTGCACGGCAAACCATACGAGGAGAGCGGACGCGCCGATGAGGCCTCGGATCGAGGCCAGCACGAAGGGGTTGATGCTTCCGCTCAGCTTGATGAACAGGAACGAGGTGGACCACAGCATCGAGCAGACGAGGAGGTTCGCCGCCAGAAAGACCGGGGTCGGAGCTGCGGGAAGCGCGGCGGCTTCCCCGGGTGCGACGGACATGCGCGACCTCAGGCCAGAAGATCGACGAGGAAGGGGATCAACGGCTCATCGGCCGGCGGCATGGGATAGGAGCGCAGCTCCTGCGGCTTGACCCATTTCAGCCCCTGTCCCTCCAGCGGCTGCACGAAGCCGTCCCAGCGGCGGCAGACATAGAGCGGCATGAGGAGGTGGAAGGTTTCATAAGGGTGGCTCGCGAAAGTCAGCGGCGCGAGGCATGCCTCTTTTACCGTAATTCCAAGCTCCTCCTGCAGCTCCCGGATCAGGGTCTCCTCCGGTCGCTCGCCCGGCTCCACCTTGCCGCCGGGAAACTCCCACAACCCCGCCAGCTGCTTCCCCTCCGGGCGCTGCGCCAGAAGGATGCGGTTGTCCGTGTCGATCAGCGCAACGGCAACAACGAGGGTGAGCTTGAGAGGAGGTGAGTGCGGTGTCATGGCATCGAGCGACTGAGCAGATTTGTCGCCTCGTGACAACCTCGCGACTGGAAATAGTATACTGCTACAATATTATATTTCATGTTTCTATTGGAGGTACTAACGATGACAATGAAATTCCTCGCTCTCGGAGGCCTTCTGGCCCTGTTGGCTCTCCCGTCGCAATCCTGGGCCGCCTGTTCGGGTCCACCGCTCATGATCCCAGGCAACTCGGCAGAACTCGAAGGCGAGATCAGGGTGAAGTCGGGAACTGGCTGCAGCTTCACCATCAGCGGAATCCAGGGATCGATCTCCGAGGTCAAGATTCTGCAGATGCCGAAAGTCGGCAAGGCGATGGTGTCGAACCTGAGGGCCCATTACATGGCGAAGCCCGGATACCAAGGGCCCGACGAGTTCACCTATGCGTTCATCGGAACGGACCGTTTCGGCGGACCCATGCGGCTGGTCTTCAAGCGGAAAGTGTCAGTTGTTCCAAGTCTCTAGAACATCGGCCCCAGGAGTGGATTTGCATTTTTGGGGCCGACTTTGCTGCGGTCAGCTCCGGTAGTCGCCGTTGATCTCCACATCGGCCTTGGTGAGGTCGCAGGTCCAGGCCGTGGCCTCGCCGCGGCCGAGCCCGAGATCCACGCGGATCGTGATCTCGTCGCCCTGCATGTAGGCCGTGGTCTTGGCCTCGTCGTAGTCCGGATCGCGGGCGCCTTTGACGGCCACGCGAATGTCGCCGAACCAGATCGCGAGCTTGTCCCGCTCGGCGGGCTCGCCGGCTTTGCCCACAGCCATGACCACGCGACCCCAATTGGCGTCCTCGCCGGCCACCGCGGTCTTCACCAGGGGCGAGTTGGCGATCGCCATGGCGATGCGCTTGGCCGAGGTCGCGCCCGTGGCGCCAGTGACCTTCACGGTGACGAACTTGCGCGCGCCTTCGCCGTCGCGGGCGACCTGCTGGGCGAGGTCGCAGAGCAAGCCCTCGAGCGCCGCGCGGA
>JAJFBI010000393.1 GCA_020697385.1 Microvirga sp.
CCCAATATGGTCTGGCTCTACCGCCGGCCGATCCTCGACTACTGGGCCGAGCACGAGGAGACGCTCGGCTCGCTCGTCACCCACGTCCTGGTGCACGAGGTCGGCCATCATTTCGGCCTTTCCGACCCCGACATGGAGGCGATCGACGCGGCTGCGGAAGAGAGCCGCATTGAGGTATCCTAATTTTCCTATTGAGCTGATCGGCCGGCGCCGGATGCTGCACAAGGCGCTGAAGAAAGCCGGCCCGGAAGCGATGTTCCGCCACGCCTGCGCGCTCGGCCTCGAAGGCACCATCTCGAAGCGCGTCGTGGCCGGTCGATCGGCGCGACCTGCGAGACGTGCCAGCACGAGGCGGTGCTTAACGCAGATCGTTTGGCCGACCGCCATGCCGGTGCCGCGCGCCCATGGTGATGAGTTCCGCACGCTCGTCTCGCTGGACCATGCGAATAGCTGGGTGTGGTTGATTCACCACGATCTTGGGGCCCGGCACCGATGCGGCACACGGCATGCACTGGAACCTCGAATCCAGCGGCACGGCTCGAGCGACAACTACTGGATTTGCCAGTAGCCCGGCCCTTGGCGCATTTTGCGTAGTACGATGTCGAAGGGGAGATTGATCTGTCCCAGACGGCTCATTGGTAGGGCTGTTTTCGATTTACCGGCCGTTAAGGGACAAGGCCAAGAATGAACTGGAGGGCGGGCCGCCATTAGCCCTCGGGGAAACCCCGCCTCGCCCCTCCGAAGCGACGGCGGGGTTTCTTTTGCCTTCCCCCTAGCCGGCCGCGAATGTGGTACGATCGCGATTGTACCGCCGCCTCGCCCTGCCCGTAATGTTGCTGAGACCTGATGATTATGAGCAGCGGCAGTAGCAAAGCCCGGCACTCGGCCGGGCTCTCTCGTGCGTGGGGACGCAGGTTAGGCGGCCCGATCGTCCGGGTTGACTGCGATCAACCGGGCGGCACCTCGGCGGACCTGTTCTCGCTCCTCAGCGGCTTCGCTCTCCCACTCAATGATCTCATCGAGATAGGCAACGACCTGCCGCGCTATGCGTCGGTCCTGCGGCAAAAGGGATGCGAAGTGAAACGCGAGCTTGCGCAGCGCCGCGTCTAATTCTCGCGAGAACTCAGCCATGAGCCTGTCGTCCCTGCTCGGCGGAAAGGCGATGATCGCGCTCATTAGTTGCCGATTCCTTTCCGGCCGTGGTGTTCGTCCAGCCCTGCTACTTCGCTAGCCGGTCCGGAAGACCGACTACCTCAGAGAGGCGGTACGGTTTCGGAAGGAACACCGATCCGGGCACCATCTGATCCGCCGAAAGATCTATTCTTCCAGAGGTATACGCGACTGGGAGATCAGACCTGAGCACCCGTGCATCGCGCGCCAGCGCCACCCCGTTGGTACCGTGGGCGAGATCAATATCCGTGAATAGCAGGTCAACAGAATGAGAGCGGAGGAGAGCCAGTGCGCCAAAGGCGTCCACATCGGTCAGGACACGGTGTCCATTTTTTCCGAACACATAGGCTGTGAGGCTGAGCAGAGATGGATCATCTTCCACCAAAAGAACTGTCAGAGGGCGACTCTTGCTCGTGCGCGACGACTCCGTCGCGCTCGCGAAACCGCTTGCGATCTGCACCATCGAGGAACTCGCGGACTGCTTTGCCCAGGAGATTGCCCCCGTTGCGTTGAGAGTTTCCTAAAAGCGCTCAGGTGGTCTGGAGCTCATCGCGGCTCTTGAAATGGTAGCTTTTGACGGTCGTCTAGGAAACCTGCCGGTTTGCGGTGGCTTGGGGCGATGTGATCCCGCCCAGCGATACCCAAGCAGTACTATCGTGACCTTCTCGTTTGGAGAACCGTAGCTTGTCTTATCCCATGGCAAGATGACGTCGGTCTTGTTGTCCAGAACGAAATCGCCGCGATTCGTCCGCAGCATCAAAACTGGGTGCCCATCGCCCTCGTCATCAATGACCACGGTCATGCGCATTGCCCGGCGAGGCAGTCCACGTTCGGCAAGGAGCTTTCGCTTCAGAAGCTGCATATCCTCACAGTCGCCGTAGCCGGTAGTCAGCAAGTCCCAGCCGTCGAGAACGCCCCATTGATTGTGATCTGTGATCGGGATGAGGTGCCGGTGAAGGCGACGGCAGTCTCCATCTTGCGCCCCTGATAACCCGCCTCGCCGATGATGCGCTCCTCGGCACGGCCCTTCTCGGGTGATTATATCGTCCAGATCGTGCCGAGCCACGCGGCGAACAAAGGCAGCGCGAGGAGCGCGGCCCGAAGCCGTGCCGATCTGCAGCGCGCGGATCGATGCGAATTATGTTTGCGTTAACCAAGACGGTACCAAAGTTCGAGACACGACCGAGTTAGAGACGTCAAATGAAGCGAAGAAGCGCCATTCGTAAGCGCGCCGCGCGAGGGCAAGGCTCCTCGACCGGTCTCAGCGCGATGCCCAAACATCAGCTGATCGCACTCATTTCGCAGTTGCAGACGAAGATCGAGCAAGTCGGCGAGGTCACACAGCCGATACCCGCTGAGAGCTGTTCTACCCCGATCGCGGCCCCCACACCGCCGGCGCTTCCTGGCCGTGCGCCGTGTCTAATCATCGACAACTCGGTTCGATCAGGACAAGTGATCGATTACCCCGACGGTGACGTAACGGTCGTTGGCTCGGTTAGCTCAGGCGCCGAGATCGTGGCGGGCGGTTCGATCCACGTCTATGGAACGCTGAGGGGGCGGGCGCTGGCAGGTACGGCCGGTGACCCATCGGCGCGCATCTTCTGCCGCAGGTTCCAACCTGAACTTTTGGCGATTAACGGTAGCTATCGGCTAGCAGACAATTTCGCAGCGGAACAAGCGGACCTGCGCGACCGCGCCGTTCAGGCGCGCCTTGAGGGCACGAAAATGAGCCTAATGCCGCTCGATTGAGCCGGCTCTTGATCGTGTCCGGGTGCCTTCGTGTACGTGTCCAGCACAATCGACGCGCCCGCTCGGGCAAGACGGCAGCTGCTGCTTGCGCTCGACGTGAATGCGACCGCCCGTAATCGGGCCCGGAGACGCGATGGCTCACGAAGTCGTTCGTCCCATCATAAGCGGCACGCGCGAAGCGGCGAGCGAGGTCGAGCTCTGTCGCACGGTAGCCTGCGCAGCGGTTCATCCCCGCGCGTGCGGGGGGATACGATGAAGGCCAAGACCTGCCCGACCGCCGCAAGCCGAGCACCGCAGTTTCAGGCCGGATGTCCGGCACTGACCCCAAGCCGCTGATGAGGTGTGGACGTAAGGTAGACAGCGGCGCCGGCGCTGGGCTAAAGCACGAGCATGACAAACGGCCTCAAGAAGGCGGTCGCCGCCATGGGCGGGGTGAGCGCTTTTGCACGCGCGTTCGGCCTCGATCGTACCGCTCCCTACAAATGGCGACGCGGCGTCCCGGCTGAGCGCGTCATCGCAATCGAGAGGCTGACTGGAGTGCCGCGCGAGGAGCTGCGGCCGGACCTCTATGAGAAGCGATCGGCGGCGCGAGCGCGGTAGGCCCTGACCTCACCCCCGTCTTTCATCCGCACTTTCGAGCGTGATTTCCCAGTCAATGTCGGTCAGAGACTCCACCGTGCGAGCCGGCGCGTTTATCGCTTTCGAGCGTGATCGAGCGGGTCGTGCCATTGTCAGGTGCTTTCCTAGATCGGATCGCACAACCCACGCACGTACACCGCAGTAAAATTTTCGCGCTTGCTGACCGTCACGATGGACCTACAATGATCGGGTCGAGGCCGCCACGGAGGAAGGTTATGGAACGACGTGCATTCTTGCTCGGAATGTTGGGCGCGCTCACAGCTGCAGCCGGCTTCGCGGCCACCACCACGGCGTCTGCGGGCGCGCAGGTTCCCTTGGCAACAGGCGGCGCTACCGACGCTGACGACGTGAAGGCGGATGACCTTGCGGACCTCAGGACGGATTACGCGCAGTACTATCGCCGTCGCGGGCGTCGGGTCTATCGTCGCTACTATCGCCGTCCTGCACGCCGGTACTACCGAC
>JAJFBI010000394.1 GCA_020697385.1 Microvirga sp.
AGTGCCGTCATTGGCGCCCTTTGACGCAAATCTCTCAAGGTACAAGTCGATGACCAGCCCCCTCAAGAAACGTCTCAGTCTCATGGCCTCCTGCCGCGGTGCCTTCCTGGGCGTCGCCGTGCTGAGCGGCCTGATCAATGTGCTTTACCTCTCGGGCTCCATATTCATGATGGAAGTCTACGACCGGGTTCTTCCAAGCCAGAGCATCCCAACCCTCGTTGGCCTGTCCGTCATCATCGTGGTGCTCTATCTCTTCCAAGGGCTCTTCGATGCCCTGCGCGGCCGGATCATGGCGCGCGTCGGTGCCGCCCTCGACGAAGACCTGAGCCAGCAGATTTTCCAGGGGCAGCTCAAGGCTCCTCTGAAGGGCAAGGTTGACGGCGACGGGCAGCAGCCCCTGCGCGATCTCGACCAGCTGCGCGCCTTCCTGGCCGGCGGCGGACCGTCCGCCTTGTTCGATCTGCCTTGGATGCCCTTGTATCTGTTCATCTGCTTCGCCTTCCACCCCTGGATCGGCCTCGCGGCCCTTGGCGGTGCGTGCCTTCTCGTGGTGATCACGCTGTTGACGGAAGTGCTGACCAAGGAGGCATCGAAAGCCGCCGTGAGCGCAGCCCTCGTGCGCAACGGGATCTCCGAGGGCGCGCGCCGGAACGCCGAGGTCGTCCAGGCCATGGGCATGGCCCAGCGGATCGGGGTGCGCTGGGGCGATGCCAACGCCAGCTACCTGGCGCACCAGCAGCGGACCTCCGACGTGGCGGGCGGTTTCGGCGCCATGTCGAAGGTGCTCCGGATGCTGCTGCAATCCATGGTGCTCGCCATCGGCGCGTATCTGGTGATCGACGGGCAGGCAACGGGCGGCATCATGATTGCCAGCTCGATCCTCACCTCGCGCGCCATGGCACCGGTCGAGCTCGCCATCGGCAACTGGAAGGGCTTCGTCAGCGCCCGTCAGGGCTGGAGCCGTCTCAAGACACTTCTTGCGGCCAATAGCCTGGCTGAGGAGCCCCTGAAGCTGCCAGCACCCCGGTCGGCGCTGTCGGTTGAGAATGCCGGAACCGGTGCGCCCGGTGGACAGAGGTTCTCGGTGCAGGACGTGTCCTTCGAATTGAGGGCCGGAAGCGGCGTTGGCATCATCGGCCCCAGCGCCTCCGGCAAGTCCTCGCTGGCCCGCATGATCGTCGGCGTGTGGCCGACCTGGCGCGGCAAGGTGCGCTTCGACGGGGCCGCCGTCGAACAATGGATGCCGGAGGATCTCGGCCATCACATCGGCTATCTGCCCCAGGACGTGGAGCTGTTCGCCGGAACCGTGGCGCAGAACATCGCCCGCTTCCACCCCGAGCCGAAGGCGGAGGCGATCATTGCGGCTGCCAAGGCGGCCAACGTTCACGAGATGATCCTGCAGCTGCCGGACGGATACGAGACGCAGGTCGGAGAGGCGGGGGCGGCTCTGTCCGGCGGGCAGCGTCAGCGCATCGCCCTGGCCCGTGCCCTCTACGGCGATCCCTTCCTGGTGGTGCTCGACGAGCCGAACTCGAACCTCGACAACGAGGGCGAGCAGGCCCTGACCGCTGCCATCATGGGCATCAGGGCACGCGGCGGCGTCGTGGTGGTCATCGCCCACCGGCCGAGTGCGCTGGCCGGGGTCGATCTGGTGCTCGTGATGGGCGAGGGGCGGATGCAGAGCTTCGGCCCGAAGGACGAAGTGCTGAGCAAGGTGCTGCGCCCGGTTGCGGCCTCGCAAGGCCCCGAGCCGCGGGTGGCTGCCGCGACTGCGCTGAAAGCTGTCTAAGATCTGGGGGATGTCATGAAGTCCGAACGCAAAACAAGTGCCCGCGCCGCCATCCGCCGCTACTCGCTGGTGGGTCTCTCGTCCGCCTTCTTCCTCGTCGGCGGGCTTGGCGGCTGGGCGGCCGTGACCGAGCTGTCCGGCGCCGTGGTGGCGCCGGGATCCATTGTGGTCGACAGCTACGTCAAGAAGGTTCAGCATCCCGCCGGCGGCGTCGTCGGTGAGATTCTCGCTCGCGACGGTGATCGCGTCAGGGCGGGCGACGTGGTCGTCCGCCTCGACGAGACGGTGGCGCGGGCGAGCCTTGCCATGGTGTCCAAGAGCCTGGACGAGCTGGCCGCGCGCCAGAGCCGGCTCGAAGCCGAACGCGATGGAGCGCAGCAGGTGGCCTTTCCGGCTGCGTTCAGGAGCCGGGCTCAGGAGCCGGAGCTTGCGAGCCTGATCCAGGGCGAGATCAACGTGTTCCAGGATCGTCGCGAAGCGCGGGCCGGTCAGAAGGCCCAGCTGCAGGAGCGCATTGCGCAGCTGCAGGAGCAGATCGACGGGCTCAAGCTGCAGGCCTCCGCCAAGGGCGACGAGATCCAGCTGATCCAGGACGAGTTGACCGGCGTCGAGCAGCTCTGGAAGAAGAACCTCGTGCCGATCACCCGTGTGACCTCCTTGAAGCGCGAGGAGACGCGCCTGCGAGGGGAGCGGGGGCAGCTGATCTCGAGCATCGCTCAGGCCAAGGGCCGCATCAGCGAAACGTCGCTCCAGGTCCTCCAGATCGATCAGGACCTCAGGAGCGAGGTGTCCAAGGAACTGCGCGAGGTGCAGGCCAAGATCTCGGAGTTCGTGGAGCGCAAGACCACAGCCGAGGACCAGCTCAAGCGCATCGACATCCGGGCTCCGCAGGATGGTGTCGTCCACCAGTCGATCGTGCACACGGTGGGTGGGGTCATCAATGCTGGCGAGCCTCTGATGCTTGTCGTTCCCGAAGCGGACGAACTGTCGATCGAGGTGAAGGTCCTGCCGCAGGACATCGACCAGCTCCGTCCCGGTCTCGACACGGTGCTGCGCCTGTCGGCCTTCAACCAGCGGACCACGCCGGAGCTGAAGGGCAAGGTGAGCATGATTGCAGCCGATCTTGTGACGGATCAGCGCTCGGGCGTGCAGTACTATCCCGTGCGTGTGGCCTTTGCGGACGGCGAGCGGGAGCGCCTCGGCAACCTCAAGCTGGTCCCGGGCATGCCCGTTGAGGGGCTGATCCAGACCGGATACCGCACGGTGTTCTCGTACCTGACCAAGCCCGTCGCCGACAACATGGCCAAAGCCTTCCGCGAGGAGTAGCAGTTGAGGAAGCCGGGGCTCTGAAGCTCCGGTTCTTCTTTCGCCTCAGCTTAGGGTGGCGACGCTCATGTCCCCTTGCTCGGACAGGCGCGGTCCGAACTGAGAGGTGCTGATGGTCGGGCGGCCGGTGATGAGTTCTGCGCAACGGCTTCCGAGCATCATTGCGGGCGCATTCGTGTTGCCCGCATTGATGTTGGGCATGGCCGAAAGGTCACAGACCCGCAAGTTCTCAATGCCTCGGACCCGCAGTCTGGAATCGAGAACGGCCATGTGATCGCTTGCCATACCCATCCGGCAGGTTCCGCTCGGATGGTAATTCGTTTTCACAAAGCGCCGGCAGTGCTTCATGATGGCTTCATCGCTGAGGTCATTAGGATCAGGAATCGCGATGCGCGCAATCCGCTCGGCTAAAGGAGTGGTTTGGAAGGCGCGGAGGAAGAAGCGTTGCCCGTCGATCATCGCGCGGGCGTCATCAGGATGACTCAGCAGATTGGGCGAGACGAGGGGCATGTCGTCCGGATCGGCTGAGCGAAGGCGAACATAGCCACGGGATTTGGGCTTCACCACGACGGTGGTGATGGTTAGCCCATAGGTGTCCTCGACGAGATTGAGAGTGTCTCGATCCAGATAAACGATCGGGACACAGAAGGCCTGGATTGTCGGCTCGGCCTCAGGATCTGCCGGGTTCACAAAGGCACCGGCCTCGACGCCGGCCGAGAGGATCGGACCAGAGCCGAACAGCCGGAAATGGATGCCATTGAGCAGCATCCGCCAGCCTACGCCTTGCTTATAGTATCCATAGGGGCCATTGGCTTTCGCGATCAGCGGCACCTCGGGGTGGTCGATGAGGTTCTCTCCGATGCCCGGAAGATCCGCAACGCAGGAAATCCCGTGCTCACGCAGCT
>JAJFBI010000395.1 GCA_020697385.1 Microvirga sp.
CCAAGACCCGCCTTTACTTCGCCGAGTCGCTGGGCTCCGTAATCGGTGTCTGGACCGGCTTCAACCGGATCGAGCTGCGGCTTGTGGATAGCGCCGGACGCACCCGCGCGAGCCGCCACGTGGAGCGCCCCCTGCGCAACCTCGAGGCTGAGGAGCTGATGGACGTGCTGGCCCAGACCGTCGCGGCCTTCGCCGAGGAGAGCGGCGCCCGCGACGTCAAGGCGGTGGGCCTCGCCTGCCAGGGCTACGTGGATACCCGCGATGGGATCGTCGCCTGGAGCCCGGTGCTCGGCACCCGCGACCTGCCGCTGGCCTCCGGCCTCGGGCAGCGCCTGGGCAAACCGGTTCTCATGGAGAATGACGCCAGCGCCATGGCCTTCGCGATTGCTCAGCGCAATGCGGACCTGCGCTCCGGCCGCACCGCCTGCCTCATGGTGGGCGACGGCGTGGGCCTCGGCTTTCTCATCCAGGGCGAGCTTTATCGCGGCGCTCGCTTCGGCGGCTCCGAGTTCGGCCATGTGCGCCTGCGGCGAAGCGGACCCCAATGCCGCTGCGGCGGGCGCGGCTGCATCGAGGCGTATTTGGCCGATTACGCCCTGCACCGGGACGCGCAGCTCATCGACCACCGCCCCGCTCCGACACTGCTGCTGCCGGGCGAGGAGGCCATGGGGGCTATCGTCGATCAGGCGAGAGCGGGCGACCCCGCCCTGCTCAACCTGTTCCATGCCGCCGGCGAGGTGTTGGGCGATGCGGTCGCCATCCTGATCCAGACGCTTGAGCCCGACCACATCGTGATTTGCGGCCCCGGCACGCGGGCCATGGACCTGCTGCGCCCTTCCTTCGAGGCCGCGCTCCAATCTCAGACCATTCCGGAACTGCGCGCGCTCGCCACCATACATGTGGTGGAATCCTCCATGGACCTTCTGACGGAAGGCGTGGTGATGCAGGCGTTGCGCGAGTTGGATCTCGATCTTGCGCGTCTGAAAGCTGCATAAGCCTGAGGCAGGCATAGCCTTCAGCGGTCAAAGCCACTATTTCTTGCGGGTCACGTCCTCACGAATGAGACCCGATGCCCTCCTCCCGACCTGTCCAAGCCGGCGACCACGTGTTTCTCGTCGACGGCTCGTCCTTCATCTTCCGGGCCTATTTCCAGTCCATGAACCAGGACCAGAAGTACAATTCCCGGTCCTCGGACGGGATGCCCACGGGGGCCGTGCGGCTCTTCGTGTCCAAGCTCCTGCAGTTCATGCGCGACGGGGCGGCGGGGCTGAAACCGACGCATCTGGCCATCGTGCTCGACAAGTCCGAGGGCTCGTTCCGCAAGGAACTCTACGAGGATTACAAGGGCCACCGGCCGGACGCACCGGAGGACCTGAAGGTCCAGATGCCGATTATGCGTGAGGCGATCCGGGCCTTCGGGCTCGAGCCCGTGGAGCTGCAGCGCTACGAGGCGGACGATCTCATCGCCACCTATACCCAACAGGCGAAGGCCCGTGGGGCGGATGTGCTCATCATCTCGTCCGACAAGGACCTGATGCAGCTCGTGGGGCCGAAGGTGTGCTTCTACGATTTCGAATCGGGCTCCAAGGGCAAGCCGGGCTACCGGCCCGAGCGCAACCTCGACGAGGCCGCCGTGATCGAGAAGTGGGAGGGCATCCCGCCGGAAAAGATCGGCGACGTGCTGGCCCTCATGGGCGACAGCTCGGACAACGTGCCGGGCGTGCCGGGCATCGGTCTCAAGACCGCAGCGCAGCTCATCAAGGAATACGGCGATCTCGAATCTCTCCTGGAGCGCGCCCCAGAGATCAAGCAGCCCAAGCGCCGCGAAAGCCTGATCGCCAACGCGGAGATCGCGCGCCTGTCCAAGAAGCTCGTGACGCTCGATTGCGAAGCGCCCGTGCCTGTGCCGCTCGATGATTTGCGCGTGCCGGAGCCCGATCCGAAGACCCTGGTGGGCTTCCTCAAGGCCATGGAGTTCAACACGATCACGCGGCGCGTGGCGGAACTCTACGAGGCCGATCCGTCCGCGATTCCGCCCGACTCGCGCCTCATGCCCGGCGGCGAGGCGATCCGCTGGACCGGCAACGGCACCGGCGTGACGGCCCCCACCGACGATGCCGTGCCGTTCTTCGGAAAGACCGATGCAGCCTCCGGCGAGGTCGACCCATTCGCAGGTCTCGACCTGCCGGAGACCGCGAGCTTACGCAAACCCGTCGAGGGCCTGGGCACGCCCTCGCAGCTTGCCGGCAAGCGCGCGACGGAAGCCTCATCGGTTCCCATCGACACCAATGCCTATGAGACCGTCACGAGTTTGGAGCGCCTGAAGGAATGGGTGGCGCTCGCCCACGAGCAGGGCCATGTGGCGGTCGATACCGAGACGAGCGATCTCGACGCCAACCGCGCAGACATCGTCGGCTTCTCGCTGGCGCTTGAGCCAGGCAAGGCCTGTTACGTGCCGCTGCAGCATCGGGACGAATCCGACCTCTTCGGCGGCGGGCTCGTGAAGGGGCAGATCCCCGTCACCGATGCGCTCGACGTGATCCGGCCGATGCTGGAGGACGCATCCGTCCTCAAGATCGGCCAGAACATGAAATACGATTGGATCGTGTTCAAGCGCCACGGCATCGAGGTGCACCCTTATGACGACACGATGCTGATTTCCTACGTGCTCGATGCGGGCAAGGGCTCGCACGGCATGGACGAACTCTCGCGCCGCCATCTCGGCCATTCTCCAATCACCTTCTCGGATGTGGCCGGCACGGGCCGGAACAAGGTGACCTTCGACAAGGTGGAGATCGGCAAAGCCACGGCCTATGCGGCAGAGGACGCGGACGTGACTCTGCGGCTCTGGCATGTGCTGAAGCCCCGCCTCGTCGCCGAGCGCCGTGCGACCGTCTACGAGACGCTGGAGCGCCCGATGGTCGATGTGCTCGCGCGCATGGAGATGCGCGGCATCATGGTCGACCGGCAGATCCTGAGCCGCCTGTCGGGCGACTTCTCGCAATCCCTCGCGCGCCTCGAGGACGAAATCCACGAGATGGCGGGCGAGAAGTTCTCGCTCGGCTCCCCGAAGCAGATCGGCGACATCCTGTTCGGCCGCATGGGCCTGCCCGGCGCGAAGAAGACGCCGTCCGGCCAATGGGCAACGCCCGCAACGCTCCTCGACGAGCTGGCGCAGGCCGGGCACGAACTGCCCGCCAAGATCCTCGAATGGCGCCAGCTCTCCAAACTGAAATCGACCTATACCGACACGCTGCAGGAGCACATGCATCCTGAGACCAAGCGGGTGCATACCTCGTTCTCGCTGGCCTCCACCACGACGGGGCGCTTATCCTCGTCCGATCCCAACCTGCAGAACATCCCGATCCGTACGGAAGCGGGCAGAAAAATCCGCAAGGCCTTCGTGGCGCAGGACGGCCACAAGATCATCTCGGCCGATTACAGCCAGATCGAGCTGCGCCTGCTCGCCCACATCGCCGACATTCCGCAATTGCAGGAAGCCTTCGCCAACGGCGTCGACATTCACGCGGCCACAGCGTCCGCCATGTTCGGCGTGCCCCTCGACCAGATGACCGGGGATCTACGCCGCCAGGCGAAGACCATCAATTTCGGCATCATCTACGGCATCTCGGCCTTCGGCCTGGCTGTCCGCCTCGGCATCGGCAACCAGGAAGCCTCCGCGTTCATCAAGCAGTATTTCGAGCGCTTCCCGGGCATCCGCACCTATATCGACGACACGAAGAAGTTCGTGCGCGAGAAGACCTACGTGACCACGCTGTTCGGGCGCATCTGCCATTACCCGCAGATCCGATCCGGCAACCCGTCCGAGCGCGCGGGCGTGGAGCGCCAGGCGATCAACGCACCGATTCAAGGAACCGCCGCCGACATCATCCGCCGCGCCATGGTGCGCATGGAGGATGCCCTCAAGGCCGAGCGCCTCTCCGCCCGCATGCTGCTGCAGGTGCATGACGAACTGGTGTTCGAAGTGCCGGATGACGAGGTCGAGGCGAGCCTGCCGGTGCAACGCACGAAGTCAAGATCCGCAAGGCCGTCATCGAAGATGCTGAAACGATCTTCGGATTCGTAGCCGGGCTAGTCGACGATCATCTGCCCGGCCAGACGCCTTGGACGTCCGTCGAGCGGATCGAGGCTGACGGCTTCGGCCCCGCCCCCTTTTCGAAGCGCTTATCGCGGAACGCGACGCCAAGCCTGTCGGCTTCGTGTCGTTCTTCCGCGGCTATGCCGGATGGCGCGGCAAGCCCATGGGCATCGCGCATGCGCTTTATGTGTTGCCGAAAGAGCGGCACACGGGAGCCGCGCGAGCCCTGATGGCCGCCGTTGCGAAGGTTGCCTTGGAGCGGGGTTGGGTGCGTGTCGAACTCTTCGTCGAGGAAGGGCGGCCTGCCATCCGCTTCTATGGGTCCATCGGCATGCGCGACCTGTCTCATCGGCACCTGCGTCTTGAAGGTGAAGCATTGCAAATTCTCGCAATGGAAGACGGAACCGCACGAACCTAGATATCTTCCGAGCAAAAGGCGCTAGAATGAGAATGTCTCTCTCCGAGAGAGCAGACATATCAGGAGGCTCCCATGCGCGTCGCCGTGTTCAGCACCACCTCCTACGATCGCCGCTTTCTCGACGCGGCGAACGATCATCGTCATGAGCTCGACTATTACGAGCCGAGCCTCTCGGCAGCCACGGCACCGCTGGCCGGAAAGGCGCAGGCGGTATGCGCCTTCGTCAACGATACTCTGGACGCGCCCTGTCTTGAACGGCTTGCCGAGGGCGGGATACGCTTGATCGCCTTGCGCTGCGCCGGCTTCAACAATGTGGATCTCAAGGCAGCACGTGCGAACGGGATCATGATCGCTCGCGTTCCGGCCTACTCGCCGCATGCGGTTGCCGAGCATACCCTTGCTCTCATCCTCACGCTCAACCGCAAGACTCACCGCGCCTACAACCGCGTGCGTGAGGGCAACTTCTCCCTTGAGGGGCTGCTCGGATTCGATCTCCACGGCAAGACCATCGGCGTGGTCGGCACAGGCAAGATCGGCCAAGTTATGCTGCGCATTCTCAAGGGCTTCGGCTGCAATTGTCTCGCCGTCGATCCCTATCCCGATCCCGATGTGGAGGCTCTGGGAGTCCGTTACGTGTCGAAGGCCGAGCTTCTGGCGCAATCCCACATCATCACGCTCCACTGCCCGCTGACCCCGGAGACGCATCACTTCATCGACGAGGCAGCAATACGGGCATGCCGCCCTGGCGTGATGCTGGTCAATACCAGCCGCGGCGGGGTCATTGACACCCGCGCGGTAATCACCGGGTTGAAGAGCGGGGCGATCGGCAGCCTGGCTCTCGACGTTTACGAGGAGGAAAGCGAACTGTTCTTCCGCGATCGTTCCGCAGAGATTATCCGGGACGACCTGTTCGCACGCCTTCTCACCTTCCCGAACGTGCTGATGACCGGACATCAGGGGTTCTTCACACAGGAGGCTCTCACGAACATCGCCGAGATCACCCTGGAGAACATCGACGTCTTCGCACAGACAGGGCGCCCAGTGCACGTGGTGGAGATGGCTTGAAGAAGGAACCACTCGCAGAGGCTGGCTTTAATCGCTTATCCGCATGATCGATCCAGGAGCGCCGCATGGCTTACGAACTCTACTACTGGCCCACCATCCAGGGCCGCGGCGAGTTCGTGCGGCTGGCCCTGGAGGAAGCGGGGGCCGCCTACATCGATGTCGCCCGCAAGTCGGAAGGCATCGCGGTCATGATGCGCATGATGGAGCACGCGGAGCATCCGCCCTTTGCGCCGCCTTTCCTGAAAGATGGCGAGACGGTCATCGGCCAGACGGCCGCTATCCTGCTCTATCTCGGCGCCCGGCACGGGCTTGCGCCGAAGGACCCGACAGGAGGCCTGTGGACGCACCAGGTCCAGCTCACGCTCAGTGACTTCGTGGCGGAGGCCCACGACGCCCATCACCCGGTGGGTGTCGGCCTCTATTACGAAGACCAGAAGCAGGAGGCGTTCCGGCGCGCACAGGAGTTCCGGGACGACCGCATCCCGAAATTCCTGAACTGGTTCGAAATCATCCTCGACCGCGATCCCTCGGACGTCAGGCATCTCGTCGGCCCGTCGCTCACCTATGTCGACCTGTCCCTCTTCCAGGTCATCGAGGGCTTGTCATACGCGTTTCCCAAAGCCACGCAGCGCGCCTTGAAGAAGGTTCCGCGAGTGGCCGCGCTGCACGATGCCGTAGCGGAAAGGCCGCGGATCAGGTCATATCTTGCAAGCCCGCGGCGTATCCCCTTCAACCAGGAGGGCATCTTTCGCCACTATCCCGAACTGGACAGCTGATCCACGAGACTGGGAAAGGCCGAAGAGACATGCGTCGCACCGGCGGATCGGGCAAGCTTATACTTGCCACGCGAGGCTGTCATTGTCGCACGAGAGCGTCTCGGCCCTGCCGGCTTTCGACCCATAGCTCCACCAGGGCGCCAACGATCGGTTAAGACGTGGCCTCTAGGATTGCGCTCCCGCAGCGACCCATCGATCCCGTGAGGAGCCGGCCATGAGTGATGAAGCAGGCAGCGTTGCCGTCCGTCTCTGGCGCGACCGCGCGCAGCTGCGCGAGGAGGAGCGCAACGACGCCCAGGCC
>JAJFBI010000396.1 GCA_020697385.1 Microvirga sp.
ATCGTCCGCAAGGATCTGGAGGCTTATCGCGCCCGCGTGGTGGAGCCCCTGTCGGTCAGGCTGAAGGGTTCCACAGTCTACAACCTGCCGCCGCCGAGCCAGGGGCTGGCCACCCTGCTGATCCTCGGCATGGTCGAGCGCCTCAAAGGGCTCCGGGCCGAGACTCCGGAGCATCATCACGCGCTCATCGAGGCCGCAAAGCGCGCCTTCGCCCTCCGCGACCGGGTGGTCGCGGACCCGCGGAACCTCGCCCACGACCCGGCCTCCTTCCTCACGATGCAGGCGCTAGAACGGGAGGCTGCCCTCATCGACATGAAGCGGGCGGCCGCCTTTCCCCTGCCGCGTCCCATCGACGGGGACACGATCTGGATGGGGGCCATCGACCGGGACGGGCTTGCGGTGTCCTACATCCAGTCCGTGTTCTGGGCCTATGGTTCCGGCTGCCTGCTCCCGGCGACCGGCGTCCTCTGGCACAATCGCGGCACGGCCTTCTCCCTCGATCCCGCCAGCCGCAACCGATTGGAGCCCGGCCATCGGCCGCTCCATTCCCTCAATCCGGCCCTGGCCGTGTTCGACGATGGGCGTATCCTGTCCTTCGGGGCGATGGGCGGCGAAACCCAGCCCCAGTTCCTCAGCCAGATCTTTTCGCGCTACGCAGAGGCCGGCATGGGGCTGGCGGACGCCGTGGAGGCACCGCGCTGGCTGCTCGATGCGAAGCCGCGCGAGCGCGAGGCCGTGCTGAAGGTGGAGAGTCATTTCGACCCCGGCCTGATCCGTGGCCTCTCACGGCTCGGCCATCGGATCGAGGAGATGGACGAGGCCTATTCCGGCCGCTTCGGCCATGCCGGCATGCTGGTGAAGCACCCGCGCAACGGGCGGGTCGAGGCGGTGCACGATCCGCGTTCGGATGGCGGATCGCTCGGGCTCTAAAGCATCGGACGTGAATTCGAACTCACGTCCGATGCTTTAAGTTTTTGGTTTAACGCATCTTTTTACGGAGGCCCAGGACCAGCACGAAGGCGGCGGCGAGCAGTTCGAGCCCTGCGATGGCGATGGCCCCCGACGCGCCGCGCCCGCCGGCGAGCCTGAGGGCCATGGCCTTGAAGAAGACCGCGAGCGCTGCGATCGCGCTGGTGGTGAGCGCGGTGCCGAGCGCCATGGCGAAGGTCGCCGCGATGCCGGCCGCGAACAGGCCCTGCGACAGGGCAAAGACCAGAACGATGAGGGCGCCCGCGCAGGGGCGGATGCCGGCGGCGATGGCCACGCCGGCCATGTCGCGCCAGCGGGTGAGACGGCTGAGCTCCTCGGGCGGCGGCAGGTGGACGTGATCGCAACTCTCCTGCACGGCGGCGAAGGGATTGCGCGCAAGCGCCATGACGCCCAGAACCTTGCCGGCCTTGCGCCAGGTGATCACTGCGCCGAGAAGGGCGACTGCGATGAAGCTCGCCAGCTCCACGTTCAGGGCGATGCTGTTCATGGTGGACGCGGTGGCGCGCAGCACGAGGCTGACCACTGTCACGATGCCGATGGCGACCAGCGCCTGCACGAGGGCGGCTGCCAGGCTCAAGAGGAAGCCCTTGCGCAGCGCCTTTTCGTCGGCGACCAGATAGGCCGAGATCACGCCCTTGCCGTGGCCGGGGCCGGCCGCGTGGAAGATGCCGTAGGCGAAGCCGACGAGGAGGAGCGAGAAGAGCGCCGCGCCGTTCTCCTTCATCTCACGCACGCCCGCTCGCAGGCTGGCGTAATACTCGGACTGTACGGAGAGGATCCAGGTGCCGATGCTCCCGGACGGAGCCGCCTCGCGCAGGCCCATGCCGAACGGATTGCGCGGCGGCGGCTTGCTCACCGGGCCGAGCCACAGCCCGATCAGGCTCATGACGGCGGCTACAACGAAGATGGCGATGAGCATGATTCCGAGCCGCCGCCACAGCGGCGCCCGGCCGGCGCCAGGAAGGGCAGGGGCGTCTGCGGTCAGGGACATGCGATGATGGCCCTGTTGGAATATTCGATGCCGATATCCTGCGGCTGGATGGCGCCCTCGTCCTGCAGGATCTGCTGCATGGTGGCGTCCAGCGGCTTGGCCTTGGCAATGCTGGTCACGCAGCCCTGGGGCGCGTTGGCCAGCGAGATAGCCGCCTGACCTTCCGTCAGGCTGAAATAGACGAAGAAGGTCGGGTCCTCGATCTCCACCGAGACGGCTCCAGAGGGCGCCACCGGCGCCTTGAGGGGCAGGAGGAAGGACATGGAGACTTGCGTTTTCTCCATGGTCATCCGGGCCTCCCGGGGCGGGTCGAAGGTCTGGGGCTTGCCCCGCGCCTTCAGCACGGTGAAGTAGTCGAACTCGTTGAGGGAGGCGGCGTTCTCGTCGGCGAGTTCCTGCAGCTCTTCCGGCGCCAGCCTGCCGTCGTTGTTCTTGTCGAGGCCTTGCGTGACATAGGCCGTGTAGGCCTCATCAAAGGTCCAGTGATGACGAACGCCCGTCACCTTGCCGTCAGGGGCGAAAACGATTTCCGCCTTGGCCGTGACCCACACATGAGGGTGTGCGAAGGCTGGTGAGGCAAGGCCAACACCCAAGGCCGTCAGGGCGGATTTCAGACCGAGATGGCGTGTCATGTGGTGACTCTGGAACAGTGACGCTCCCGGCGAAAGCCGGTCATGAAAGGCGATATGATCGTTTTATGGTTAACAGAGGCGAAACAAAGGCGCTTGATTGACGGGGCTCGGCATATATGTCAGCATTACTGACATATTCCAAACAACAAGACCGGATCACCGGCGGCGGGGCCAAGCCCCAGGAGGAAAACGGATCATGGCCGAAGGTTCTGTTGCGCTTCGTCAGGTGACGCTCGACGACAAGTACGATCTGTCGAAGGATCACGTCTTCATTACCGGAACGCAGGCCGTCATCCGCATGCTGATGATGCAGCGCGAGCGCGACCGGCTGGCGGGCCTCAATACGGCCGGCCTCGTGTCCGGCTATCGCGGTTCCCCCATCGGCGGTCTCGACCAGAATCTGTGGCGGGCCCGCAAGTGGCTGGATCAGTCCAACATCGTGTTCCAGCCCGGCCTCAACGAGGAACTCGCCGCCACGGCCATCTGGGGCGCGCAGCAGGCGGAGGTTCGCGGCGAGGGCAAGTATGACGGCGTCTTCGGCCTCTGGTACGGCAAGGGTCCGGGCGTCGATCGCTCCGGCGACGTGTTCCGTCATGCCAACATGGCAGGCTCCTCCAGGCACGGCGGCGTGCTGGCGCTCATGGGTGACGATCACACGGCGGAATCCTCCACCGTCGCGCACCAGTCCGAGTTCCACTTCGTGGACGTGATGATGCCGATCCTGAACCCGGCAGGCGTTCAGGAGATTCTCGATTACGGCCTCTACGGCTATGCCATGAGCCGCTTTTCCGGCACGTGGGTCGCCTTCAAATGCGTCAAGGACAACATCGAATCGACCTCCTCCGTCGATGCGTCCCTCGACCGCGTGAAGATCATCATTCCTGACGATTTCACGATGCCGCCGGGCGGCCTCAACATCCGCAATCGCGACGGCGTGCTCGATCAGGAAGCGCGGCTTCAGGATTTCAAGCGCGACGCCATGCTGGCCTTCGTGCGTGCCAACAATCTCAACCGCATCGTGCTCTCCGGCGGCCGCAATCCGAAGATCGGAATCATCACGGTCGGCAAGTCCTATCTCGACGTGCGCCAGGCGCTGGACGAGCTAGGCCTCGACGAGGTGAAGGCCAACGACATGGGCCTGCGCCTCTACAAGGTCGCCTGCCCGTGGCCGCTGTCGAAGACCGAGCTCGTCGGTTTCGCGCGCGGTCTCGATCTCATCATCGTCGTCGAGGAGAAGCGCTCGCTCATCGAGGTGCAGGTCCGCGAGGAGCTCTACGGCACCGCCGACCAGCCCGTCTGCATCGGCAAGAAGGACGAGGACGGGCGCTGGCTGTTCCCGGTCAAGGGCGCGCTCGACGTCAACGACATCGCCATCGCCATCGGCGCACGGCTGTTGCGCTATCACGCGAGCGACGACCTCGCCGGGCGCGTGCGGCGCCTGCAGGAGGCGCAGCGCGTCCTCGCCGAGACGAACGACGCGGCTACGCGCATCCCTTACTTTTGCCCCGGCTGCCCGCACAACACCTCGACCAGGGTGCCGGAAGGCGCCCGCGCCTATGCGGGCATCGGCTGCCATTACATGGCGCAGTGGATGGACCGCGCCACGGAAGGCTTCACCCAGATGGGCGGTGAGGGCGCCAACTGGATCGGCGAATGCGCCTTCTCGACCCGTCCGCACGTTTTCCAAAACCTCGGCGACGGCACCTACAACCATTCCGGCTCGCTGGCGCTGCGCTGGGCGGTCGCCACGGGCACGCCCGTCACTTACAAGATCCTCTTCAACGACGCCGTCGCCATGACGGGCGGCCAGCCGACCGAGGGCCATCTCACGGTCGACAAGATCGCCGCGCAGGTGCGCGCCGAGGGCGTCGAGCGCATCGCCCTCGTCACCGACGAGCCGGACAAATACCCGAAGACGATGAAATGGCCGTCCGGCTTGACGACCCATCATCGCGACGACCTCGATGCCGTGCAGCGCGAGCTCGCCACGGTGCCGGGCGTGTCGGTGCTCATCTACGACCAGACCTGCGCGGCCGAGAAGCGCCGCCGCCGGAAACGCGGCGAGTTCGCCGATCCCGACAAGCGGGTGATCATCAACGACCTCGTCTGCGAGGGCTGCGGCGATTGTTCCGTGCAGTCCAACTGCGTCGCCGTGCAGCCGCTCGAGACCGAGTTCGGCCGCAAACGCCAGATCGACCAGTCGAGCTGCAACAAGGACTTCTCGTGCCTGCGCGGCTTCTGCCCGTCCTTCGTCACCGTGCACGGGGCGAAACCGCGGCGCTCCCTGTCGGCGCCTCTCCCGCTTGCGGGAGAGGTCGACGCGGCGGCAGCCGCGACGGGTGAGGGC
>JAJFBI010000397.1 GCA_020697385.1 Microvirga sp.
AGGATTACTGCGCCTTGAGCGACCGCATCTGGGCCACGCCGGAACTTGCCTTCGAAGAGCACCAATCGGTCGCTGAGCAGATCACTATCCTGGAGCGCGAGGGCTTTCGCATCACGCCGAATGTCGGCGGCATGGCCACCGCCTTCGTAGCCGAATGGGGCTCCGGCGGCCCTGTCGTCGGGATCCTCGGCGAGTTCGATGCCCTGCCTGATCTGGCACAGGTGTCCGGCCTCGCCGAGCACAAGCCGACGGTCAGAGGTGCGCCGGGCCATGGCTGCGGCCATAACCTCCTCGGAGCGGGATCTGCCCTGGCGGCGGTCGCTCTCAAGGATGCGCTTGAGGCCGAGGGCATCGCCGGCACTGTGCGCTATTACGGCTGCCCGGCCGAGGAGAGCGGCTCGGGCAAAACCTTCATGGCCCGCGCCGGCCTGTTCGATGATCTCGACGCCGCTTTCTGCTGGCATCCGAGCGTGGTCAACGAGGTCCAGACCACCTCGTCGCTCGCTTGCATCCAGGCCTATTTCCGCTTCCGGGGCCGGGCAGCGCATGCCGCCGCCTCGCCCCATGTGGGCCGCTCGGCGCTCGACGCGGTGGAGCTCATGAATGTGGGCGTGAACTACATGCGCGAGCACATGCCGTCCGATGCGCGCGTGCACTACGCCATCACCAACACCGGCGGCGATGCGCCCAACGTGGTGCAGGCCTACGCGGAGTCGCTCTACCTCGTGCGCTCGCCCCACCTGCCCGACGCGGAACGCCTGTTCGAACGCGTGAAGAAGATCGCCGAGGGCGCCGCTCTGATGACGGAAACCTCCGTGTCCGTGCAGATCACGGACGCCACCTCGAATGTCGTGCCCAACAAGGCGCTGCAGGAAGCCATGTACGAGAACATGCGCCGCCTTGGCCCGCCCGCGTTCGATGCGGCGGATCTCGCCTTTGCCGGGAAGCTCCAGACATCGGCCCTCACCGAGGAGGAGATTCTCGCCAGCGTGAAGCCGCATGACATCTCGCTCAAGACCAAGGTGCTGCACGACGGCGTTCTCTCGATGCCGACGCGGGAAGAGGTGATGATGGGCACCACCGATGTGGGGGATGTGAGCTGGATCGTACCGACGGTGCAGTGCCACACGGCCTGCTTTGCCATCGGCACCCCGTTCCACACCTGGCAGCTCGTCACGCAAGGCAACCTGCCCGCAGCCCACAAGGGCATGGTGCTCGCCGCGAAGGCCATGGCGGCCACCGCTGCCGATTGCCTGCGCAATCCCGACCTTGTCGCCCGCGCCAAGGCGGAGCTGCGGGAGCGCACCGGCGGCCGCGCCTATCGTTGCCCGATCCCGGACGATGTCACGCCAGACGATTTGCGCGCCAAGGCGGCATAAGCCCTCTCGCCGTCATCCCCGTCCCGGATCAAGTCCGGGGACGGGGATGACGCGAGGATGTGGCCTCAGGCTTCCGAAGGAAAATGAATTCACATCCTCTGCATTGCATTTGAGCAAAGTCAGCTTGGCGATTGATGGTCTCGTCCTAGCAGGAATGCCGGCTTATTTACGCGTCTCACGAATGGAGGGCGTCATGAAGCTGACTGGAATTCATCATCTCACCGCCGTCACGGCGGACGCGCGCGGCAATCACGCCTTCTACACCCAGACGCTGGGCCTGCGACTCGTGAAGAAGACGGTCAATCAGGACGATGTGAGCGCCTACCATCTGTTCTACGCGGATGCGAAGGCGTCTCCCGGCACGGACATCACATTCTTCGACTGGCCGGTGGATCGCGAGCGGCGTGGCACCCACAGCATCGCCCAGACGGCGCTGCGCGTGAACGGCGAGAAGGCCCTCGCTTGGTGGAAGGATCGCTTCGATAGCCTTCATGTGCGCAGCGACGGGATCGTCGAGCGTGACGGCCGCCTTTCCCTCGACTTCGAGGATTTCGAAGGCCAGCGCCTGAGCCTCGTCGATGATGACGGGCAGGGCGAGGCCCATCCGTGGGAGCGCAGCCCCGTGCCGGCCGAGCACCAGATTCGGGGCCTGGGGCCGATCCGGATCAGCGTGCCGAAGCTGGAGCGCACGGCCCGCGTCCTGACCGAGGCCATGGATATGCGGGCGGCCCGGGAATATCGCGTCGGCGATACGCCGGTCCATGTGTTCGAGATGGGTGAGCCTTGCGCCGGCCCGTCAGGGTGCGGGCGGCGTGCACCACGTGGCCTTCCGCACGCCGGACGAGCGCAGTTATCAGGAGTGCTGGGAGCGCCTGCAATCCTTGAGGGCGCCGTCGAGCGGCCCGGTCGACCGCTACTACTTCCAGAGCCTCTATTTCCGCGAGCCCAACGGCATCCTGTTCGAGATCGCCACCGATGGTCCGGGCTTTGCCACCGACGAGCCCATGGACAAGCTCGGCGAGCGCCTCGCCCTGCCGCCCTTCCTGGAGCCGCGCCGGGCTGAGATCGAGGCGGGTCTCAAGCCTCTTTAAAACAGAGATCTCGAACCGCTCCTCATCACGAACCGCCCTGGTCTAAGTCCAGGGCGGCCTTCCCGGATGTTCCTGGAGAAGGCTGAGCTTTTCCCGATTTCAGAACTCGCGGCGCTTTGCCTGCACCATCGCTCGATGCGCCCTGCTACAGGGAAGTCATCTTTTATCAATCGTAACAATATTGTCTCTCCGGTTTTTGCTTCCCATGCGGAGTTATGTAAGAGTTTGCTCAATCATCTCGTGTTTTGTAGCTTTCATTACTTTTTCCGTAGGGGATCCTCATGTCCGGCTCCAGGGTGAGAACGAGCTTGCTCGCGGCACTCATTGCTCTCATTTCAGTCATGGGAGTGGCCTATGCCGCTACACTGATAGCCCCGGCCGGACGGCCGATCCTGACGATCTCCGGGAAGATCAGCGCCACTAACAAGGACAGTACGGCGCAGTTCGACCGGCCGATGCTCGAGGCTCTCGGCATGGTAAAGGTGGAGACGACAACGCCCTGGCACGAAGGCAGAAACACGTTCGAGGGCGTGTCCCTCGACAAGCTGCTGCAGCATGTCGGTGCGACCGGACAGCGCGTTGTGGTGGTCGCACTGAACGACTACACCACAGACATCCCGATCGAGGATTTCCGGAAGTTCAACGTCATCCTCGCCCTCAAGCGAAACGGCGAGTACATGTCCGTGCGGGACAAGGGGCCCCTGTTCATCATCTATCCTTATGACAGCAATCCCGATCTGAAGAGCCAGACCTATTATGCCCGGTCTGCCTGGCAGGTCGCCCGGATCGACGTGAGATAGCACGGGTAAGGTCCGGAGGCCGTCCATTGTCGCTGCGCACATTCAAAACGGTCATTGCCCTCGTGATCGGCGGCTTCCTCATTGCCGCCGTCTACATCTCCGTGCTGGTCGTTCAGCGACAAGGTGCGCTGCGCCAGATCTCCGTCTACAACCCGGCCTGGGAAGCGGGGCAGGCGACATCCGAGTTCATGCGCCTCGAGCAGCGCCTGGCCGAATTCGCCAGCGCCGGAAGCCGGTTCGACAGGGATGAGGTGCAGCTGCGCTACGAGATCCTGCTTGGAAGAGCGCAGATCCTGAATGAAGGAAGTTTCAAGGACCTTCTGCAGATCAATCCCGAGCACGGTGAGACGCTGATTGGACTTCAGGAAAAGCTTGCGGCGGTGCAGCCGCTGATCGAGGAAATCGACCGGCGCCCGGAGGCTGCACGGCAAGCGCTCGAAATCCTCAGCCCACTGGAGGGGCCGCTTGCACAGCTTGCCTCGGCTTCGCACAATCACGGGGCCGCGCTCGTCCAGAAGGATCAGCAGGAGCTGATCCGGCTGCATTGGGCTTTCTCCGGCATTGCGGCGATCCTGATCCTGGTAGGCGTCATCCTGATCCTCCTCCTCAATCGGCACAACCGTCTGCTCGGGGATGCCCACGAGGAGCTCCATGTCCTCGCCCATCAGGATGCACTCACAGGGCTGCCTAACCGGGTGGTGCTCCGCAACCAGCTGGAACAGGCGCTGGCGAGCAAGCGGCCGAACGGGCGCACCATCGCCGTGTCGTACCTGGATCTCGACCACTTCAAGGACGTCAACGATTCCTTCGGTCATGAAACAGGGGACGAACTGCTCAAGGCTGTCGCTGAACGGCTCCAGGACTGCATCCCTGCGGTCGAGGGGCAGGTGCGGAACCTGATCTCGCGCTTCGGCGGCGATGAATTCGCGATCCTTCAGACGGGCATACGCAGGCCGGACGAGAGCGCGGCTCTCGCGTCGCGGATCGTGGATGCCCTGCGTGAGCCGTTCAGCGTCAACGGGCAGGAAATCTTCATCGGCACGAGCATTGGCATCGCCTTGGCTCAAGGTCCGGTGACCTCGAGCCAGATCCTGAAGCACGCCGACATGGCTCTTTATCATGCTAAGGCCGACGGGCGGGGCACCTTCCGTTTCTTCGAGCTTGACATGGATGCGCAGCTGCAGGCACGCCGGGCCCTGGAGGTTGATCTGCGCAAGGCCATGGGAGCCGGCGAGTTCGAGCTTTTCTACCAGCCTCAGATCAACATCAAGGCGAATGAGATCGGCGGTTATGAGGCTCTCCTGCGCTGGCGCCATCCCGAGCGCGGCCTCGTCTCGCCGGCGGAGTTCATCCCCGTCATGGAGGATACCGGTCTCATCTCGCCCTTGGGAGACTGGATCATCGAGCAGGCCTGTAAGGATGCCGCCACATGGCCGCGCAACATCCGTGTGGCGGTCAACCTCTCGCCCGTACAGTTCCGCAGCAGAGGCGTCATGCAAAGCGTCGGTCGGGCCTTGGCTGCTTCCGGGCTGGCTCCGGAACGGCTGGAGCTGGAGATCACCGAGTCGGTGTTGCTCCAGGACACGGAGATGACCGTGTCCATGCTCCATCAGCTGCGCAGTCTCGGCGTCCGCATTGCCATGGACGATTTCGGCACCGGGTACTCATCCCTGAGCTATCTTCGCAGATTCCCATTCGACAAGATCAAGATCGATCAGTCCTTCGTCCGTGAGATGTCGCAGCGGGCCGATTGTCTGGCGATCGTGCAGTCCGTCGCCAATCTCGGCGCCAGTCTCGGCATGCCGACCGTGGCGGAAGGCATCGAGACCGAGGATCAGCTGCGCCAGGTCCAGTCCGCCGGATGCACCGATGCCCAGGGCTACTATTTCGGACGGCCCAGGCCCGCACGGGATCTGGTGCATACGCTGGCTGCCTTGAAACAGGATGCAAAGGTCGCGTGAGCGTCGGAGCCTGTTGGTGTGTCGGACGTTCTATGATAGGCAAAATTTCGTCGCAGGGTGCCGGCAGATCCCATTGTTCACGAGCATCATTCACCACAGCTGGAGCAAGTTGAATGAAGACCTATTGCGAGTTCACGTTCGAAGCCGCTCATTCGGTGGCTCCCTATTCCGGGCTGCATGGGCATACCTTCATCGTTAAGCTCACCTTCGGTGGCCCCGTCGATGACGTCTATGGCTGGCCGGTCAATCTCTACGACGTCGAGAATTACATCAAGGAGATCAAGGGCGAGCACGGGTCCGGCCTCGATCATGGCAATCTCGACCTCAATGCCGAGATCGGCATCGCCTCCCTCGAGAACGTCACCACGTATATCTGGAAGCTGGTGAAGGAGCGTTTCCCCGGCCTTGAGGAGGTCGAACTCAAGCGCGGGATGGCCGGTTCCTCGGAAGGCTGCATCTACCGCGGCGAGGCAGCTGCGGCCCAGGGAAGCCTCGCGGCCTGAAGATTGATCGAGCACAAAAAAGCCGCCCCATGGGCGGCTCTTTTATTTTATGGTGAGTGATACGCCGCTTACGGCGTGTAGCCGAAGGAATAGGATACGGTCAGCCCCAGGCCGAACTGATGCTCGGACCCGAAGCGCTCGACGATGGGGCTGTCGGCGGCATCGCTCACGAGATGCTTGTAGGTGACGAAGGCGGTGGTCGACCATTGCTGCGACCAGTCGTAGCTGACGGCGCCGGTTGCGCCCACCGAGGTGATGCCGCCGGAGGGGCGATAGGCCGTCACATGCACCGCATCGAGACCGAAATCGGCCACGAAGCCTTCATGCCCTCCGAAGCCGCGCCGGATCTCGGCGCGTGCGCGCAGGAACTCCAGGGGCCAGTATTCCACGAACACGCCGGGCTCCACCGCCCAGTCGATCTTGTCGAGGCCGACAAGCTCCCGGTTATCCTCGTAGTAGCGTCCGCCTACGAAGCGGCCGACCACGCCGACGCGGAAGACGGACTCGTCCAGGAACGAGAAGCTCAGGCCGTCGTCGGGAGCGCTGAAGCGCTCGACCGTTCCGGCGCGGCGGAAGCTCAAGGACGGATAGCCGATGAAGCTGAAATCGTCCGAGCCGGGATAGGACGGCCCCACCCGCAGATTACCCTTCACGGTGACGATCCAGCCCGAGGAGCTCTGGATGGGTTCGGGCGAGAACACCGGATCCGCTGCTTGGGCCAAGGTCGAGCTGCTAAGGAGGAAGGCGAGAAGGGCGAGGGATCGGGCTGTGCGCATGATTCTTCCGGCTCGTTGTCCACCCAGCCGTCGTGGCCCTAAATGGACGTAAGGTCAAGCCAATGGCTTGCCATATGGTTTCGCGAGTCTGACCGGCTACGTGGCGCTCGGACAGGGCTGCAGGCGAACCTTTCCCGGAGCTGAGCGGTTGTCAGAGACAGGATCCAGGGAGAGCGCCTTGTTCGCATACCGTGCCAGCAGCCGTCCGCAACCCGACGAGTTCTATCCCAAGCCCCCGCCGACGGAGCCCCTGCCCGTCATGCCGATCCCGCCGGAGACACCTGCGCCATCCGCTCCGCCCAGCGTTCCCTCGTCCCTGCCCGAGCATCCGCCGGAGCCGGACCGGCCGGTCGTTCATCCAATGCCACAGCCCGAGGTGCCGTAAGACAGCCCGGCCTTGCTCATCAGGGCTGCTCCGAGGTTCAGACCCCCTCCACGCGCAGATTGTTCTGAACGTGCGAAACGCCTGAGGCGAGTTCCACCAAGTCCTCGGCGCGGCGCTTGAGGCCGCGGCTCGTGACGGTGCCGTTGAGGGTGATCTCGCCGTCCTTCACGATGACTTCGACGTTCGAGGCATCGATCAGCGGATCCTCCGTCAGGCGCTCGCACACATCCTCATGAATGCGCTCGTCTGACCGCCGGTAACCCTTGGGGCCGCGGCCACGATGCGGGCCTGTCGCCGGACGGCCCTCATCCCGACCGGAGCGCACATCGGCATCGTTCGGATCGCGGTCGCCGAACGCGCCGTAACCGGAACGCGGTCGGCTGTAGCCCGGATCGAAGCCCTCGTCGTCGCGTGGGCCGCCTCGCCCATCGTCGGTCACGCCTCCGGAGAACTCGTTGGCATCGCCGCCGTAGCCGCCGGGATATTCCCGACCTTCGCCGCGGAAGCCCACGGCGCCTTGGGGCACGTCACCGTAGCCGTTGTTGTCGTTAAAGGGGTTCCGGTTCCTGCGGCGGGTGTCTACCATGGCCTGTGCTCCTGCGATTCCAGGAGCAACCACCCGGCTTGCCCGTGGTTCCACACGACAATTCCAACGCAACGAAGAGCACCTCAGCCCCATGAAAACCGCGCAGCGCATCAAGCTCTTCGAGGATGTTTATGCGCGTGACGGAGGGCGTTGTGTCTATTGCGGAATCCCTGCGCGCCATCCCGGACCCGGGGTGAAGCGCGGTCCCGATCTTGCGACCCTCGACCATGTACATCCGAGATCCCTTGGCGGCCCGCTCACCCGCGACAACCTCGTCCTGGCCTGTTCCGCCTGCAACAACGAACGCGGCACCATGGTGGCTGAGGCCTTCCGAATCCTCAAGGCGGGCAAGTCGACGGCCTGAGCAAAGGATGCCGATGTGGAACAGGGCTGTCCGCCCCGACGTTCGACAGCCGGATGGTGTCATTCGGACGGAGACAGCGATGAATATCGAGGATCAAGTGCGCGAGGCCATCGTCGCGGAGCTGAAGCGCCAGTCGGAGGGCGGCGAGCGAGGTTTGCGCGTCAGGACCGGCGAAGCCGAGACGATCACCATCGAAGGGCAGGTCGATCTCGACGAGCTCACCATGGCGGTGGTGGGATCGCTCGCCGGCGGGCCTTGAACGTTCAGGCGCTTGCCGCTGCCGCGCCGGCTTGCGCCGAAGCCGCTTCCTGCTCGGGGCTCAGGGCCAAGTAGCAAAGCCGCCGCCGCTCAGCGGGAGCGCCGTCCAGAAGCGCAAGGCTTTTTTCCATGTCGCGCTGTCCGGCGGCCCAGCGGTCGCGGATGGAGGACGGTGAGTAATCGAAGGTCTTTCCCGCCCGCTCGTCGCTTCCTGCGAAATAAGCCATGTGCAGCAACGTGGCCTGAGGGCCATTGGGCTCCAGCTTTTCACGAAGAGCATATTCACGCTCAAGACCCTTCAGGGTTCGTCGCGTGGGGCTTGCGAAGATCAGGTCGTTGGCCCGTTCCGCAGCCGAGTTGAGCGAGGCCGGACGTGCAGCGCGCAGGCTGAACAACTCGACGGCCATGCAGGTGAAATCACCCTGCGGCGGTTCCGCGAAGGGCACGTCGAGGGGTAGGTTGTTGGTATAGCCCGGGTCGCAGAGCAGACGCCCGTTGAGTTCCACCGGTGGGAAGATCGGCGTGATGGCGGCGCTCGCCAGAATGTGCGCGGGCGTCAATCTCTCTCGCGTGTTGTCGAAGAGTACATCGTCGCCGGTTTCGAGATCGACGCAGCCGATGGTCAGGCGAATCTCGGCCTGGTTCAGCCGGTCGAAATCGACGAGCCGCTCCAGTGTCTGCTGAAGAGGTCTGTGATCGTAGAGCGCCACGTCGTGCGGCATCCACGGCAGCATGGACAGCATGCCGGGGAAACGGTGACCGAACAGGCCGGGCCGGCCGAACAGGAGCGCGGTGATCGTGTGCAGTTCGTTGTAGGTGTGCCGGATTTTCGTGCCGCGCCCGAGCAGGCCCGGCGTGCTGATCATCGCCTCGTCCCAGAATGCCTTGAGCCGCGGCAGGCGATCCTCAGGCGCATTGCCGGCGATGATGGCGCCTGTCACTGCCCCGATGGACCCGCCGACGATCCATTGCGGCTCGATCTGCCGCTGCTGCAGCTGTTCGTAGGCGCCCGCGAGATAGGAGCCCAACGCGTTGCCGCCGCCAAGCACGAGAACGAGCGGCTGGTCCCGACCCAGCTTCGACGACGCGGTCATATGATTGTCCTGGTAAGAAAAGCCTGCCGGATTTGAAATAGCGCTCCCATGCGGTCATAGGAGAGGGCAGGGAACGCGTGCGTCCGGCAGCGGTTCCGCGGCAGGCATGATGGGAGACGGAACATGGCCAAGCAGGATATCGCGATCAGGACCCAGGACGGAACCGCCAGGGCCGGGCTGTTTCAGCCGAGCCGCCAGCCTGCAACCGAAGTCCCCGGTGTGATCCTCTACATGGATGCCTTCGGGCCCCGTCCCGCGCTCGATGCCATGGCCGAGCGCCTGGCG
>JAJFBI010000398.1 GCA_020697385.1 Microvirga sp.
CCGAAGGGCGTGTGGCCAAGGTCGTGCGAGAGCGCCAGCGCCTCGGCCAGATCCTCATCGAGCCCAAGGGAGCGGGCGAGCGCGCGGGCGATCTGGCTGACCTCGATGGTGTGGGTCAGCCGGGTCCGGAAATGGTCGCCCTCGTGATAGACGAACACCTGCGTCTTGTGCTTGAGCCGGCGGAAGGCCGAGGAATGGATAATCCGGTCCCGGTCGCGCTGGAACTCGCTGCGGGTCGGGGAGACCGCCTCAGGGAACAGGCGCCCGCGGCTTCCCCATGGGTCGCAGGCATAAGGGGCTCGCCATCTCTCGCCAAAGGGCCGCACACATATCCCCGGGTTGAAGCCTTGTCAGGGCGCACTTACCTTGGTCATAGCATCTAGTGCAAGATTTGCGTCCTTCGATGGACTGGAAGTGCCCATGACCGGTATCACCCTGACTGAACGCGCCGCCCGCCGCATCAACGAGATCATGGCCTCCGAGCCGGATGGTTCCCACCTGAGAATCAGCGTCAACGGCGGCGGCTGCTCGGGCTTCCAGTACGCCTTCGATGTGGACCGGACCCGGCAGGACGACGATCTCGTGATCGAGAAGGACGGGGCCAAAGTGGTGGTGGACGAGGTGTCGATTCAGTACATGGACGGCTCCGTGATCGACTTCGTGGACGACCTGATCGGCCAGTCCTTCAAGATCGAGAACCCCCATGCCACTGCCGCCTGCGGTTGCGGCACCTCGTTCTCGTTGTAAAAGTTACCCTGCAACCTATTCTCCCCTGCCAGCCAGATTTGAGCTAAAGGATGCCGGCTTGGATCAGGTCGGCTTTGGGGGACCACATGGGACTTCGTTATCGCGCAGGCGTCTGCGCTCTCGCTCTAATGGCCGGCTCGGCTGCCTTGCAGCTCGAACCCGCCGTGGTTCGCAACCTTGTCTCCGGTCACGGAGACCAGCACGTCTCCATCGGAGCCATCCGGGTCCCGCTCTGGAACGCGGCCTTTGCCCAATCCGCCGACAGCTTCAGCGTGGACAATGTGCGCTTCACCTGGGGCGACTTCACCTATGAGGCGAAGCGGATCGACTTTTCCGGCGTCACCGTCTCCCGCAGCGAGATCGAGTCGCTTTTCTCATCCGCCTCCGAACCTCTGGCCGACCGCTTGATGCGGATCAGCGCCAGGCAAGTCACGTCGCCCGAGCTCAAGGTGACCCATAAGCTCGGCAAGGAAACGCAGACGATCTTTTACAGGAACGTCTCCCTGACCGACGTCGTCCAGGGTCAGATCGCGAAGTCCATCATTGGCGCCATGGCGATCGAACAGACCGGCACGAAGGGCAATGTCCTGTTCAGCTACGGCCGTACCACCATCAGTGACCTGAACACCCCGGCTTTCGTGAAGCTCTACGAGACGAAGGACGATTCCGCCTCCGCGCCGATGACCCGGATCTATGGCGCCTTCACCATGGAAAACATGGACGTGGTGGATAGCGGAGAGAATGTTTCGGTGCAGATCGCCCGGTTGGACGGTCGGGACGTCATGGCTCGGCCCACCAAGGACTCATGGGGCGGCGCCATAGCGTTCCTTACGGAAATGGGCGGCAAAGACAATCTGTCGCCTGATGAGGAGAACCGTCTCAAGACGTCGATCGTCGATGTTCTAGGGGCCTTCGACATCGGCTTCATGGAAGCAGCCGACATCCGGATCAAAGCCACTCCCAAAAAGGCCGCCGCGAAGGATCAGAAATCGCCTGTCACCGGGCGCATCAACCGGATTGCCTATACGGGCAGCACGGCGAACCAGCCAGCGGACATCCGCCTGGAGGGGCTGGAGATCGGCAACCAGGAAGGTCGCATGAAGGTCGGCACCATCAGCCTGACCGGATTTTCCCTGAAACCGACCCTGAACGGCCTGAAAGCCCTCCAGGGCAGGCCGATTGAAGAGCTCGACCAGGAGGCGCTTCGCGCGCTCGTCCCGACGCTCGGCACCCTGCGTCTGTCGGGCATCGACATGGACCTCCCGAACAGTTCCAGCGAAAAGAAGACCGAGCGGGTGAACTTCACGCTCAAGGATTTCGAGGTGACGGCGGACAAGCCCATGAACGGCCTGCCGACGAACATCAGGATCGAACAGCGCAACCTCGTGATAGCCCTGCCCTCGAACAGCACGGACGATCTGGTCAAGCAGCTCACGGCCCTCGGCTACAAGAGTCTCGACTCGTCCTTCCTGGTCGCCGCCACCTGGAACGAGGCCGCCAATGAGATTGCCCTCAAGGAAGTGTCCGTTCAGGGGCAGGACATGGGCACCCTCTCTCTGACGGGCACGATCGGCAACGTCACCCAGGACCTCTTCAGTCCGGACGAGGCCACGGCTGCGGCGGCGCTCATCGGCGCCAAGGCGAAATCGGCCAATGTGGTGCTCGAGGACAAGGGCCTGCTCGGGCGCTATCTGGCCCAGGCGGCCAAGGACCAGAAGACCACACCCGAGGCGCTGCGGACGATCTATGCGAGCGCCGCGCCGTTCGTCGTGTCATCCATGCTGGGCAATTCGGAACAGGCCGCAACCCTGGGCCAGGCCATCGGCCGCTTCATCGGCAAGCCCGGCAAGCTGACGCTCAACGCTCAGCCCAAGAACCCGTCCGGCTTCGGCGTGATGGATGCGATGATGGCGTCCGATCCGAAGGAAGTGCTGGCGAAGCTGAACATCTCCGCGAAGGTGGAGTAGTTCCGCTGTCATTCCGGGGCGAGCATTAGCGAGAGCCCGGAATCCATAAACACAACGATGCAAAATGGGGCGAACAGCGTTTCGCCTCGTCCTGCATCGTCAGCGCTTATGGATCCCGGGCTCCGCTTGCGCGGCCCCGGGATGACGGTGAGGTTGCTGAAAACCTGCCCTCAAATCAGCATCGGCTGATCCTGCTCGGCCGCCTGCGCCTCGACGACCGCGATGGCCGTGAGGTTGACGATGCCGCGGGCCGTCACGGACGGCGTCAGGATATGGGCGGGCTTGGCCGGTCCGATGAGGATCGGGCCGACGGGGAGCGAATCCGCCAGGATCTTGGTGAACTGGAATGCGATGTTGGCCGCATCCAGGTTCGGCATGATCAGCACGTTCGCCTCGCCCGTCAGGCGCGAATGCGGGTTCACCCGCTCGCGAAGCATTTCGGACAGGGCCGAATCCGCCTGCATCTCGCCGTCGACCTCGAGATCGGGCGCGCGCTCGGTGATGCAGGCCAGCGCCTCGCGCATCTTGAGCGCCGAGCGGCTGTCGGCGGCGCCGAAATCCGAATGCGACAGCAGCGCGATCTTCGGCTCCATGCCGAAACGGCGCACGTGGCTGGCGCAGGCGATCGTCATGTCGGCGAGCTGCTCGGCGGTCGGGTCGATCTGCACATGCGTGTCGGCCAGGAAGTAGGCGCCCTTCGAGGTGATCACCAGCGACAGGGCCGCCAGCTCGTTCACGCCGGGCGCCAAGCCGATGATGTCCTTGATGTGCTTGACGCGGGACTGGAAGCGGCCTTCGAGACCGCAGATCAGCGCATCGGCATCCCCTCGCCGCACGGCGAGCGCGCCGATGACCGTTGAGTTGGTGCGCACGAGCGTCCTTGCCGCGTCCGGCGTGATGCCCTTGCGGCCTGCCGCCTCCACGTAGGTGGCGACGTAGTCGCGATAGCGCGGATCATCTTCCGGGTTCACCAGCTCGAAATGACGGCCGATCTCCATGGAGAGGCCGAAGCGCTTCATGCGGGCTTCGACCACGTTCGGACGGCCGATCAGGATCGGCTTGGCGAGGCCTTCCTCGACGATGACCTGCACGGCGCGCAGCACGCGCTCGTCCTCGCCTTCGGCATAGATCACCCGCTTGGGGTCAGCCTTGGCCTGCGAGAAGAGCGGTTTCATGATGAAGCCCGAGCGGAACACGAAACGCGCGAGCGAATCCGTATAGGCTTCGAGATCGTCCAGCGGCGTCTTGGCAACGCCCGAATCCATCGCGGCTTTCG
>JAJFBI010000399.1 GCA_020697385.1 Microvirga sp.
CGGCCCGACTAGGCGCGGCAGGCGCTGCGTTCCGCCGGCGCCCGGCAACAATCCGAGCTTCACTTCCGGAAAGCCGCATTTCGCTGAAGGCACCGCCACGCGATAATGGCAGGCGAGCGCCGTCTCCAGCCCGCCGCCGAGCGCCGTACCGTGAAGGGCGGCGACCACCGGCTTCGATGAAGCCTCGATGAAGTCCACCACTTCCGGCAGCATCGGCTGCTTCGGCGGCTTGCCGAACTCGCTGATGTCGGCACCGGCGAAGAAGGTGCGGCCCTCGCAATGGAGCACCACAGCCTTGATGCCCGCATCAGCGCCGGCTTGCCGAATGCCTTCCACAATGCCCTCACGCACCTGTGCGGAAAGCGCGTTCACGGGAGGCGAGTTGACAGTGAGCACGGCGATCTCGCCGTCGCGTCTCAGTTCGACGACGGGATTGATGCGGGTTGCGGAACTCGTCTCGGCCGCGATGCTCATGCTGCTCTCCCCTGATTCGGTGCGCTTGTCTTGAAGACGTGTCTTAGTAGATCTCGAAAAGACCGGCAGCCCCCATGCCGCCGCCCACACACATGGTGACGACGCCGTATTTCGCGCCGCGGCGCTTGCCCTCGATCAGAATATGCCCGGTCATGCGCGCGCCTGACATGCCATAGGGGTGGCCGATGGAGATGGCGCCGCCGCTCACGTTGAGCTTCTCGTTGGGAATGCCGAGCCGGTCGCGGCAATAGAGCACCTGGCAGGCGAAGGCTTCGTTCAGTTCCCAGATGTCGATGTCGTCCATCGTCAGGCCATGCTGCTTGAGCAGCTTCGGCACGGCGAAAACCGGCCCGATGCCCATCTCGTCCGGATCGCATCCGGCCACCGCCATGCCGCGATAGGCGCCGAGTGGCTGCAGGCCGCGGCGCTCGGCTTCCTTCGCTTCCATCAGGACGGCCGCCGAGGCGCCGTCCGACAGCTGCGAGGCGTTGCCGGCCGTGATGAAGCGGCCTTCCTTCACGCGCAGCCCATCCTTGAACACCGGGTTCAGCGCCTGCAAATCTTCGAGCCGCGTCTGCGGGCGATTGCCCTCGTCCTGCGAGAGCGTGATCTCGCGCTGGGATGTGGCGCCGCTCGCCTTGTCGACCACGACCATGCTGGTCGTCATGGGGACGATCTCGGCGGCAAAGCGCCCTTCGGCCTGGGCCTGGGCGGTGCGCTGCTGCGACTGCAGGGCGTATTCGTCCTGCGCTTCACGGGAAATCCCGTAGCGGTCGGCCACGGTCTCGGCCGTCTCCAACATGCTCATGTAGAGCGCCGGAACCGTCTCCACGAGCACGGGGTCCTTGGCGCGGTAGCGATTCGCATGCTCGTTCTGGACGAGCGAAATCGATTCGAGCCCGCCGCCCACCGCGATGCCGATCCCGTCGACGACGATCTCCTTGGCGGCCGTTGCAATGGCCATGAGCCCCGAGGCGCATTGCCGGTCCATGCTCATGCCGGCGACGCCTGTCGGCAGACCCGCGCGCAGGGCGGCCTGGCGGGCGATGTTGGACCCGGTCGAGCCCTGCTGCAATGCTGCGCCCATCACCACGTCGCCGATCTCGCCCGGATCGATGCCGGCGCGCTTCACCGCCTCAGCGATGGCATGGCCGCCGAGAGCCTGAGCCTGGGTGTCGTTGAAAGCACCGCGATAGGCTTTTCCGATGGGGGTGCGGGCCGTGGAAACGATGACAGCTTCACGCATTTGGGATCCTCCCTGGATCGCTGGGGCGGTTGCCACCCCTTCATTCCAAGCCACCCGGCGGCGCCGAGCGCTTCTGACCTTGTTGCTGATATTAATGACAAAAGCGGTATGTTTTTGTCTAGCCCAAATCCTTTTGAAAATATGAGGAAAATTCGCGTCTCCAAATTTTTTCGAAAAATCGGCTTGCATCTGGAGACGGCGGGGATACCCTGCCTCCCATAAAGATTATGCGCTTTCTGGGGAGGAAGCGAAGGATGCTGGCCCTACTCAGCAAACAGCCGGGCGGACCCGAGACGCTCGTGCTGGAATCCGTAGCCGAGCCCAGCCCGAAGCCGGGCGAAGTCCTGCTGGCCGTCAAGGCCTGCGGGGTGAACTATCCCGACGCGCTGATCATCGAGGATCGCTATCAGTTCAAGCCCGAGCGCCCCTTCGCGCCCGGCAGCGAGGTCTCCGGCATCGTCGAGGCGGTGGGCGAAGGCGTGCCCTTCCTGAAAGCCGGCGATCGGGTGATCGGCTCCTGCGGCTGGGGCGGCATGGCCGAGAAGCTCGCCCTCTCGGCCGACCGCTGCATTCCAATGCCGGATGCCATGCCTTTCGACGAGGCAGCCGCCTTCGTCATGACCTATGGCACCTCCTACCATGCCCTCAAGGACCGGGCCGGGCTCAAGGCGGGCGAGACCCTGCTGGTGCTGGGCGCAGCCGGAGGCGTCGGGCTCGCGGCCGTGGAACTCGGCAAGGCGATGGGCGCAAGGGTGATCGCCGCGGCCTCCTCGGATGAAAAGGCCGCTCTTGCGAAGCAGCACGGTGCCGATGAGAGCATCGTCTACCCGGCTGGCCCCTTCGACCGGGATGGCCTCAAGGCTCTGGCCGAGCAGTTCAAGGCGGCCTGCGGCCCAAACGGTGCCGACGTGATCTATGACCCCGTGGGTGGTGATTACTCGGAAGCCTCTTTACGCGCCATCGCCTGGGAAGGGCGCTTCCTTGTGGTCGGCTTTCCGGCCGGGATTCCAAAGCTTTCTCTCAACCTGCCGCTCCTCAAATCCTGCCAGATCGTCGGCGTGTTTTGGGGTGCCTTCGCCAAGCGCGACCCGAAGGCCAATGCGGCCAACTTGAGAGAGCTTCTCGATCTCTATGCAGGCGGAAAAATCAGGCCGGTGATTTCCGAGCGCGTTCCCCTGGCCCGGGCCGGTGAGGCCATCGCGGCCTTGAGCGCGCGTAAGGCTCTTGGCAAGATCGTCGTCACCATGAATCGGGCGGACGCGCCATGAGCCGGACGGCTTTTCCCTGGGAGCGCTCCTATCCTGTCGGCGTCCGGTGGGATGCTCCCATCGTGCCGTCGACGCTGCCCAAGCTCCTCGATGACGCAGTAGAAGCCTATGGCGACAAGCCCGCCATCGAATACCGGGACCGGCACATCAGCTACAGCGAGATCGGCCGTCAGGCTGATGCGTTCGCCGCCGCTCTCCTCCGCTCACGTGTCGATGCTACTGGAGCGGTTGCGCTCTATCTGCCTAACACACCTTATCATCCGTATGCCTTCTTCGGCGCAGCGAAGGCCGGGATCCGTCTCGCTCACCTGAGCCCACTCGATGCCGAACGGGAGCTGGCGCACAAGCTGCATGACAGCGGCGCGCGTATTCTCGTGACGACCAATCTCGCCAGCATGCTGTCCATGGCGCTCAAGCTCCTGGATGCCGGCCATGTGGATCGGTTGATCGTCGGCGAGGACGCCGTTTGGGGACCGTGCCCGGCGCCCACGATGCCGATTCCCGAGCGGTCTGATGTCATCACCTTCGAAGCCTTCACGCGCGATGCGGCTATGCCGCCCCAATGGCCTGGGATCACGCCAGACGACATCGCCCTGCTGCAATATACCGGCGGAACCACCGGGACGCCGAAGGGTGCCATTCTCACCCATGGCAATCTGACAGCAGCAGTCGCCATGTATGAGGCATGGTTCGGCCCGCAGCTGAACACGCGCCCCGGCGAGCAGAAGGTGATCTGCGCCCTGCCGCTGTTCCACATCTATGCGCTGACCACGATCCTGCTGCGGCAGATCAGGAACGGCAATGAGATCCTGCTGCGCCTGCGCTTCGATGCAGAGACGACGTTGCGCGACATCGAGGTGAAGCGGGCAACCGCCTTTCCGGGCGTTCCCACCATGTGGATTGCGCTGGCGCACTATCCAGGGATCGAGAACCGCGATTTCTCCTCCATGATCCATTGCAGCTCCGGAGGAGCGCCCCTGCCGGTCGAGGGGAGCGTTTCCATCGCCTGACCGGTCAGCGTCTCCTAGGCGGCTGGGGCATGACGGAGACGTCTCCTGCCGGCACGAACCTGCCGCTGAAAGGGCCGCCGAAGCCGGGCTCCATCGGCATTCCCATGCCGGGGGTCGAGCTTGACATCGTGTCCCTCGACGAACCCCGCCGGGTGCTCGGGGTGCGCGAGACCGGCGAGCTTCGTGTCCGGGGCCTCAACGTCAGCCGCGGCTAC
>JAJFBI010000400.1 GCA_020697385.1 Microvirga sp.
GCCATCTGGTGATCGGCTTCGAGGAGGCTTCTCCCCAACATGGCGGATCCGGTGCACTCTATGTCAGGCTCCGCCGGCGGCGGAGTGCGGGGTGAAGAACGAATGACTCCCTTCGGTGAACGGGTGCGGCAGTTGCGCCAAGAGCGCGGGCGCATGTTGAAGGACATGGCAGCGCATCTCGGCGTCTCCAGCGCCTATCTCTCGGCGCTGGAGCGCGGCGAGCGCGGCAAGCCCACCTGGACCCTGATCCAAGGCGTGCTGCAGTACTTCCATATCATCTGGGACGAGGCCGACGAGCTCACGCGGCTGGCCGACCTCTCCGATCCCCGAGTGAAGATCGACACCGCCAACACCGACCCCAAGGCCACTCTGCTCGCCAACCGTTTGTCGCGGGAAATCCGCAGCCTGACCTCCCAGGAGCTTGATCGGATGGTTGCGGTGCTGGACGAGGCGCAGGAGCGGGAGCGGAAGGTTGCAATGGAGCCTCCCCTCTCCCGTGTGGCAGAGGGGCAGGGGTGAGGGCTTAGCGCTTCAACAGCAAGACATCACCGTCTCCGCTGCAACACAGACGCCACGGCACCTTCTCCGGCACCGGCCTGCCCTCACTCCAACCCTCTCCCAACCGGGAGAGGGAGAAGCGCCACAGCCCTTGACCTCCCCTGCCCCGGATGCGAAAGCGCCCCGTCATTCCATAACCCCGGTGGCCTATGTCCCAAACCCGCATCGACGTTCTCACCCTCGGCAACGCCATCGTTGACGTGCTCGCCCATACGGACGAGGCCTTCCTGCTGCAAAAGAAGGTCCACAAGGGCGCCATGCAGCTCATTGACGAGGCCCGCGCCGAAGAGCTCTACGGCGACATGGGTCCGGCCATCATCGTGTCGGGCGGGTCAGGCGCCAACACGGCCGCGGGCGCGGCATCCTTCGGCGTCAAGGCCGGCTTTATCGGCAAGGTGAAGAACGACGAGACGGGCAAGCTGTTTGCGCACGACCTCAAGGCCATCGACGTGCATTACGACGTGACGCCCGCGCACGACGGACCGGCCACGGCGCGCAGCTTCATCCTGGTGACGCCGGACGGCGAGCGCACCATGAACACCTATCTCGGCGCCTGCCAGAACCTCACCCCGGACGACGTGAACGCGGACACGGTGCGTGCGTCCAGCATCGTCTATCTCGAAGGCTATCTGTGGGATCCGCCGGCCGCCAAGGAAGCCTTCCGCAAGGCGGTGAAGATCGCGCACGAGGCCGGCAACAAGGTGGCGCTGACGCTCTCCGACGCCTTCTGCGTCGACCGCTATCGCGACGAGTTCCTCGGCCTCATGCGTGACGGCAGCCTCGACATCCTCTTCGCCAACATCCACGAGCTGCAGAGCCTCTACGGCACATCGGACGCGGACACCGCTCTTGCGGCTTTTCGTGAAGAGAACGTGCTCGGCGCCATCACCCGCTCGGCCGACGGCGCGCTGATCGTGAGCCGCGGCGAGACCAAGGCCGTGCCGGCCTTCCCCGTCGAGCGCGTGGTCGACACCACCGGCGCGGGCGACCTCTTCGCCTCCGGCTTCCTGGCCGGCCTCACCCTGAACCTCGACCTCACCGACTGTGCCCGCCTCGGTGGGCTGGCCGCCGCCGAGATCATCAGCCACCTCGGCGCCCGCCCGCAGGTGAGCCTCAAGGAGATGGCAGAGCAGCAGGGACTGTTAGGCTGATACTCACCGTCATTCCGGGGCCGCGCAGCGGAGCCCGGAATCCATAAACACGACAGTCCCGGAAGACGTGAAGCGCTGGTCACCTCTTTCGGCACTGTCATGTTTATGGATCCCCGCCTTCGCGGGGATGACACCAGAGGATAGCGTTGCGGCTCTAACCTCCCCCCGTCTGCCCGAACCACAGCCCGAACAGGGCCGCGAGCGAGACGAGCGCCAGGAAGCCGTTGAACAGCACCAGCAGGAAGGGCGGAATCCGCTGCACGTCCGGGTGCGGCGGCTGCGAGCCGGTAAAAATCTGACGCCAGACGGCGGACGCGAAGCAGAAGGCGCTGAACAGGATCAGCACCGAGCCGGTGGAGAGGATCATCCAGGCCGGCACCACGCCCGCGAGCAGCTTCTGCGCGCCGATGCCGGAGGCGAGCGAGGCCAGACCCGTGCGCACCCAGGCGGCATAGGTGCGCTCGGCGGCAAAGACCGTGCGGTTGGCGGCCAGTTCCGTGCGCCGGTCGGCGCTGTCCTTCATCTGCACGCTGGCGACAGCCGTCGTCTTGGCCGCAGCTTGCGTGTGCTCCGCCGCCTCCTGCGTCTGCTCGGCGGCCTCCTGGGTCTGCTCGGCCGCTTCCTTCGCGTGCTCGGCACTCACTTTCAGTTTCTCGTCGACGGGCTGCGAGGTCATGGGGCCTCCGTTCATCTGGGGGCACAACGCTCAAGATTACAGAATGGTTGGCGCTTTCCGTTTACCTTTGTGGCCGACATCTTGCCCTCATGGGAGTTCGCAGCCGCCGAGGGATTGCGTTCCGCCTCCTGCCATAGAATGATCCTCCCGGGGGCGTGATGAGAGGATCGGCCAATGCGGGTGGTCGCCGTTGTCGCTTGCCTTGCAGTTCTCGGAACCGTTTTGCGTCCAGGGGGATCACTGGCGCAACCGAGTGGTGCCTTGGAGCCCCCCTCCGTGGCCCGCGCGAAGGGGCCGCACGCGAGAACGCCAACGGTCGCGGCCACCACGGCTCCGGCGGCCACGAAGCCAAGCCTCGAGTCGACGCCAGCCCCTCCAACGTTCTACTCGTTCAGTCGGCTAGGCGATCATCTGCATGCGGTCCGATGGGAACTGGCCCTCGTCGGAGCAGGATTTGCCATTGTCGGCTTCAAGGACTGGGACTGGGGCAACACGTCCGGGTTCCAGACCATTGAGGAAGGGTGGTTCTCCAAGAACACCCGGCATGGCGGAATGGACAAGATCGGCCACTCGTTCTCGACCTATGTCATCGCCGACCTCCTGACGGACAGGATTCGGGCCCATGCCACGGATCCCACGGGCGCCCCGATCACGGCCGCATTCCTTGCCTTCAGCATCATGAGCCTCGCCGAAGCCATGGACGGGTTCACGGGCCGGCACCGCTTCTCGCGCGAGGACATCGTGGCGAACGGCGTCGGCGCGCTCTTCTCGATCGTCCGGAACTCCGTTCCCGGGCTGAGTGAGAAGCTGGACTGGCGGTTCATGTACACGCCCGCGAGCTATGAGCGGCCCGGCATAACAGGTGATAACGGCATTCTCCCCCCTTACGAGCGCCAGCGCTACATCATGGCGCTGAAGGGCAGCGGGTTCGAGACGCTCAGGAACACGCCCCTGCGCTACGCGGAGCTGCACGTCGGCTTCGATGCGCGCGGCTTCGAGGAGAAGGAGCAGGCCCTCGGCTACCCGATCGAGCGATCCTTCTATGTCGGGGTCGGGCTGAACCTCAACGAGGTGCTCTTCGGATCCGGACCCAATCCGAACTTCGCACGGTACAGGGATACGCTTCCGGGCTGGGCTGCCCGCAAGACGCTCGAATATGTCCAGGTGCCCTACACGTCCGTTTACGCCGAAAGCCGCTTCTCGACGATCCGCCGTGTGGGAACGACGTTCCCGGATTAGAGGGTCATGCGGATTCCAAAGATGGTTGCTTTCCGGGTCCGATGCCTCACAGCCGCCGCAAAGCCACCGTCTCGATTCGGTGGCTCGCGCCCTTCTTCAGGATCAAGCTCGCGCGCTGGCGGGTCGGGATGATGTTTTCCTGCAGGTTCAGCAGGTTGATGCGGTTCCACAGGCCCTCGGCAATGCCGATCGCCTCCGCCTCGGGCAGCTCCGCATAGCGGCGGAAATAGGAGAGCGGATCGCGGAAGGCCGTGTGGCGCAGGCGCAGGAAGCGGTTCACGTACCAGCGATGCAGGTCCTCCTCCTCCGCGTCGATATAGACGGAGAAGTCGAAGAAATCCGACACGAAGGGAAGACCGAAAAGTCGAAGAAGTCGGACACGAAGGGAATGGCCGTGCCGTCCTTGGGCATGCGCGCCGGCTGAAGCACGTTGAGGCCCTCGACGATGAGGATGTCCGGCCGGTCGACCGTTGTTTCCTCGCCGGGCACCACGTCATAGACGAGGTGCGAGTAGAGGGGCGCCTTCACGTTGCGCTTGCCGGCCTTGATGTCGGCCAGGAAGTGCAGGAGCTTGCCGGTGTCGTAGCTCTCCGGAAAACCTTTCCGCTCCATGAGCCCGAGCCGCGTCAGCTCGGCGTTGGGCAGGAGAAAGCCGTCCGTGGTGACGAGATCCACCTTCGGGGTGTTGGGCCAGCGGGCGAGCAGCGCCTTGAGCACGCGGGCCGTGGTGGATTTGCCCACCGCCACGGAACCCGCCACGCCGATGATGTAGGGCACCTTGGCGTCCTTCTCGGCGAGCAGGAAGCGCTGGGTCGCCTTGAACAGACCCTGCGTCGCCGCGACGTAGAGGGAGAGCAGGCGCGAGAGCGGCAGATAGATCGCCGCGACCTCGTCGAGCGAGATCGGATCGTTAAGGGATTGCAACTGCACCACCTCGTCGGCGGTGAGCGTCATGGGCGCATCGGCGCGCAGCTTGGCCCATTCGTCGCGGGAGAAGATTCGGTAGGGCGACAGCCCGTCATCGTCTTCGACGGCGGAAACCACGTTGGGCTGGTCCATGCGAACCACCTTTTCCGTTTTAGGGCTTGCGCGCGGCCTTCTCCGCAAGCCCCGACTGCGCCGTGCGGCGCTCCAGTTCGGCCATGACGTCACTTAGAGGAATATCGGCGCCCTGCAACAC
>JAJFBI010000401.1 GCA_020697385.1 Microvirga sp.
TGGCGGGGTGGCAACACGGCCGCGATCGGGTCCCTGCCGTTCGCCCCAATCCCACGCCGGCATGCATCCCGCCCGATCGGAGGCTCGACCGGCGGGAGATCCGAGATGGCCGGGCACGACATGACCTGCAGGACACCCGGTTTGAGCGTGAACTGCTCACCGTGATGCAACAGATCTATCGCCTCTCCGGAGATCAGCTCGTACCGCGCCTCGCTGGCAGTGAACTCGATGCGAAGTCGTCGCCGCCGGTATTCCACCCTGAACGACATTCGGGGCAGAGCTCGCGGCAGGCGAGGAGCGAACGAGAGCGCCTCCCCGTGGTCCCGCATGCCACCGAAACCAGCCACCGCAACGAGGCCCGCCCCGGTCAGCGCGGCCAGGTGCAAACCGTCGTCGGTGTTGCCCGCGAGGTTCCACAGATCAACGAACGCCGTCTCGCGGAAGTAACCGTAGGCGAGATCGAGATGCCCCACCTCGGCCGCGATGATCGCCTGGATCGAGGCAGAGAGCGATGAATCCCGAACCGTGATTCTCTCGTAGTACTCGAAATCGCGCCGCTTCTGCTCCGGCGAGAAGCAGTCGGCACAAATGTAGAGTGCGAAGACGAGGTCGGCCTGCTTGACCACCTGGCTCGAATAGAGCAGGTAGTACGGGTAGTTCAGGAGCAGGGGGTAGTCCTCGTCGGTCATGGCTTCGAAATCCCACGAGCGGTACCGTGTGAACCCCTCCGACTGTGGGGTCACGCCGAGCTCCTCGTCGTACGGTATGACGATGGCATCGGCCGCGAGACGCCACGATTCGATCTCCGCTTCGTCGACGCCCAGCTCGGTCGCGCGCTCGGGATGCCGGTTGGCGATATCGGCGGCATAGGTCAGGTTCCGCGCAGCCATCAGGTTGGTGAATACATTGTTGTCGGCCAGCGCGGAGTACTCGTCGGGGCCAGTCACACCATCGATGCGGAAGTTCCCCTGATCGTCGTGGTGGCCGAGCGATCGCCACAGGCGCGCAGTCTCGATGACAATGTCGAGCCCGGGGCCGCGCTCGAACTCGACATCCTCTGTAGCCTGCACGTATCGCCGGACCGCGTCGGCAATGTCGGCATTGATGTGGAACGCGGCTGTGCCCGCCGGCCAGTACCCAGAGCACTCCTCGCCCCGGATCGTTCGCCACGGAAATGCCGCTCCGGCCAGCCGGAGCTCGCGTGCCCGGGCGCGCGCCAGGTCAAGGGTGGAGTGCCGCCAGAGCAGCGCCTGCCGGGCAGCCCTTGGCGAGGTGTACGTCAGCACCTGCAGGACATATGTCTCCATGTCCCAGAACGCATGACCATCGTATCCGCGCCCGGTGAGACCCTTGGCGGGTATCGCACGGTACTCCGCTCGGGCGGCAGCCTGAACGACCTGGAAAATCGCGAACCTTACCGCCTGCTGCAGCTCCGGATCACCCTCGATCTCGATATCGGCCCGGTCCCACACCCTGTCGAAGAACGCGCGCTGACCGGCGAGGAGACCATCCCAGCCGGTGCGGGTCGCCGCCGCCAGCGCCGCATCCACCTGGTCGCGCAGACCGGGCATCGAACGCACGCTCGACCACCCGTAGGCCATCAGCTTGATAACCTTCAGCGACTGTCCGGGCTCCAGCTCGGTACTGATCGTGACGCGCGCCAGGTCGGTTTCGCTCTCCGACTCCGTGACCGTGCCCGGCGGTCCATCGACGATATGGTCGAGCGCGGCCGCCATGCTCAGCCCACTCCGGCGGGTGCTGTGGCCGAGCGAAACCTCGAGCCCATGCGCGATGTGGTACTCGCCGACGAGAGGCGCCCGCAGCGCCGCCGCCGCGCGAGGGTCATCGGTCTGCTCAGGAATGGGCTCGTTGGCAACGAGACTCGACTGAACAACGATGCGCGCCGGGGTATCTACCGGTTCGACCTCGTAATGAACTGCGGCGACCGCTCGCTGCACGAAGGAGACGAGCCGGGTCGAGCGGATCCGCACTGCCTGCCCCGCCGGCGACACCCATTCCACCTCGCGGCGAAGGACCCCTTCTCGGAGGTCGAGCACACGACGGTGATGCCGCAGGGTGCCGTAGCGAACGTCGAACGGCTCGTCGTCCACGAGAAGGCGCATCGGCTTGCCGTTCGTCACGTTGATCATCGACTGCCCCTCTTCGGGGTAGCCATACCCGCCCTCGGCGTACGGCAGGGGCACCGTCTCGAAGAACCCGTTCAGGTAGGTGCCGGGAATGACATGCGGCTCCCCTTCGTCGAGGTTGCCGCGAAGCCCGATATGCCCGTTCGATAGCGCGAAGACCGACTCGGTATGCGCCAGCCGGTCGAGGCGAAGCATCGGCTCAACAATGGTCCAGGGATCCACGTCAAACAGGTCACGCTCGATCATCGCTCCTCCAGCAACTCACTGAGGTCACGCACCACGATGTTGGCACCGTGACTTCGCAGGGACTCGGCCTGGCCGACCCGGTCAACACCGACGACCCATCCAAACCCACCGGCTCGCCCCGCCTCAACGCCTGCGACGGCGTCCTCGAACACGGCACAACGGGCGGGCTCGACACCAAGGGCATCCGCCGCCGCAAGGAAGGTGTCAGGGGCGGGCTTTCCACGCAGATGCCGCTCCTGGGCAACCACGCCGTCGACACGCACCTCGAACAGATCCTCGATACCGGTCGCGGCCAGTACCGCCTGGCGGTTCTTGCTGGCCGAGACGACCGCACGTCGCAGACCAGCATCCCGTACGGCCTCCAGGAACCGTACCGATCCTTCGTATCGGTCGACCCCGTTGCGCTCGATGATGTCGAGGACGAGCTGGTTCTTGCGGTTGCCAAGCCCGTTGATGGTCAGGGTGTCAGGCGCGTCCTCCGAGGTGCCCTCCGGCAACTCGATGCCGCGCGACTCGAGGAACGACCGCACCCCGTCCTGCCGGAGCTTGCCATCGACGTACATGGCGTAGTCCGTCTCGATCTCGAAGGGGCGGAATGGCTCTCCGGTCTCCCGCGAGCGATCGCGAAGGTAGGCGTCGAACATCTCCTTCCAGGCGGCCGCGTGGACCCGGGCGGTCTGGGTCAGGACGCCGTCTAGGTCGAAGAGACAGGACGAAATCTGCTTAGGCAGGTTGATTCCCGGTCCGGACCGGCGCGATTCGCGATCGTCCTGGCCCGACTCTGGTCCTGCCGTGTGGTGGTCGGGAGCTCCCGTCATGCGTGCTCGCTTCCCGGCTCGTTCCCGCCATTGCGAGGACGAGCATCCAGGCTCGGCGTGGAGCCTAACGTCCGTCTTGGTTGCCGAAACCTTACATCACGTCTGCGCAGCGATGCCGAATCACCGAGACGGAAACCTGCAGCCTCCAGCAGTGGATAGGTGAAACACATACGTACGGACTTAACAATGGCTCTTTATAAATCATAGACTTACAGGCTAATCAAAATCTGTGGATTTTTGTATTCTTGCGTATGTACAGTCCATGTGAAGTCAACGCGAAAGAACGTCTGCTGATCCTCGGACAGCTTTGAGGCAGGAAAACAAAATTTGACCCGAACGCGAATTCCTACAAGTGTTTGATGTTTTATAAAATAGGCTTAAGTCCGTACCTATGAGGTGAAACAAATGGCATTTTAGCGCCGCCCCCTCGGAAGCGCAACCCCCGATGCTTATCATGCTCGGTTTTCTTTTGCAATGGCCAACGCTCGTGACCCTGCTGATGTTTCCGATTTTGGTGTGAATGTATGCGTGCCTTGCCATTGCCGAAGAGCGTGAGATGCGCGCGAAATTTGGTGCTCTTTATGAGGCCTATGCCTCCGCCACACCCCGCTTTCTCCCCTCTCTGCGGAAGAGGCCCCCTTCCGTGAACGATAAGGTGGCAGTGTAGCGTACGATACGGTATCTGATGCGCTAAACTAGCGTAGCGCTTTACCGACTTCTCCTAATTCTCGGTAAAATAGCCTGCTCGACGCAGGCTATTTC
>JAJFBI010000402.1 GCA_020697385.1 Microvirga sp.
CACGACCGAGTATCCGACCCCAGGTCAGAACGTTGCCCGCAGCCGCGTCTGGGGCAATTTCCAGACGGCCGGGAGCCGGGGTGTGCGCGATTCGCATGATTACATGCGCAAGGGGGGCGCCGCCGCCCGGCAGATGCTGATTCAGGCCGCCGCCAATGAGTGGGGAGTGCCGGCCGGCGAGTGCACAGTCGCAAAAGGCGTGATCAGTCATTCTCCATCAGGCCGAACGACAACCTATGGGAAGGTAGCCGAGGCGGCCTCTAAGCTCGAGGCCCCGAAGGACGTTCAGCTCAAGGATCCTAAGGACTGGACGATTGCCGGAAAACCCGTCAAGCGGCTCGACACGGCCGAAAAGCTGAACGGCGCCCAGATCTACAGCATCGACGTGAAACGTCCGGGGATGCTCAATGCTGCCATCAAGGCCTGTCCGGTGTTCGGCGGAAAGCTCAAGAGCTTCGATGCCGCACAGGCTCAAGGCATGCCCGGGGTCAAGAAGGTTGTTGCCGTCGGCGACAATGCCGTCGCGGTCATCGCCGACACATGGTGGCGTGCCAAGATGGCGCTTGATGCCCTTCCCATCGAGTGGGATGGGGGGGCGAATGCCGCCCTCTCCAGCGAGAGTATCGATCAGATGCTCAAGGAGGGGCTTACGGCGGATCAGGCCTTCGTCGGCAACCAGGCGGGTGACGTCAAAGCAGCCATGGCGGGCGCGGCCAAGAAAGTGGAAGCCGATTATGGTTTCCCATATCAGCACCATGCCACTATGGAGCCGATGAACGCCACGGCGCTGTGGACCAACGAGAAATGTGAGGTCTGGACGGCAACGCAGAATGCAGAGGCTGCTCTCGCCACAACAGTGGCCGCCTCGGGCCTGCCGATCGACAAATGCGATGTCTACCGCCACAATCTCGGCGGCGGCTTCGGCCGGCGCGCCACAAGCCACGACTACGTCCGCCAGGCGGTCCTGATCGCCAAGGAGATGCCGGGCACGCCCGTGAAGCTGATCTGGTCCCGTGAGGAGGATATGCTGCACGGGCATTATCACCCGATCACGAAGGCCAGAATGACCGGATCTCTCGATGCGGACGGCAACCTGACCGGGTTGCAGATGCGCATTTCCGGCCAGTCGATCCTGGCAGGCGTCAATCCCCAAGGCCTTCAGAACGGTCGGGACCCCGCGACCTTCCAGGGCTTGAATCCGACCGGGACCGAGGGTGTGCTCGGCTACACGATCCCGAACCTGCTCATCGATCATGCCATGCGAAACCCGCCGATCCCGCCGGGCTTCTGGCGTGGCGTGAACAACAATCAGAATGCTTTGTACCTCGAGTGCTTCATGGATGAGCTGGCGCATGCCGCCGGCAAGGATCCACTGGAATTCCGGCGTAAGCTGCTCGTCAACCATCCCAAGCACCTCGCCGTGCTCAACGCAGTGGCCGAGAAAGCGGGCTGGGGTACGCCCGCGCCGCAAGGCGTCCACCGCGGACTTGCCCAGCACATGGGCTATGGCAGCTACGTTGCAGCCTGTGCGGAGGTCTCGGTCGGCGACAACGGCGTGCTGAAGATCCATCGCATCGTGGCTGCGACGGATTGTGGCCATGCGGTCAATCCACAGCAGATCGCAGCCCAGATCGAAGGTTCGTTCGTCTACGGACTGACGGCCCTGCTTTACGGCGAGATCACGCTGAAAGACGGCAAGGTGGAGCAGGAGAACTTCGACACCTACCAGATGATGCGCATGGACGAGATGCCAGAAGTCGAATCCATCGTGATGCCGTCGGGGGATTTCTGGGGCGGTGTCGGCGAGCCGACGATATTCGTGGCGGCGCCGGCGGTGCTGAATGCCATCTTCGCCGCGACTGGGAAAAGAATACGCTCCGGTCCGTTGACGAAAGCGGATCTGCGCAGGGCATGAGGCCGTGAGCAGGACGCGTCTGGCATCTGCTCTCAGCGTGGGGGGCATGATGTCGATGGCAGTTACCATGATGGCCGAAGCGGTGCCGGCGGCGGCTCAAAGCATGGCGCCTCCCGGGGCCGCGGCCTGTTCCGGCTGTCATGGCCCGGGCGCTTCCGGTGCGGCCGTTTCCCGGCTTCACGGTCGCCTATCGGAGGAGATCGCTGCTGCCATGCAGGACTACCGGACGGGCCGGCGTCCGGCGACGGTCATGGATCGCATCGCCAAGGGCTTCACGGATGAAGAAACCCGCGCCATTGCATCCTGGCTCAGTCAGCAACCTTGAGAGGCCGGTATGTCTCAGGCCCTGACCCGAAGGACGCTTCTGACAACGGCAGCCGTGGGCGCAGCCGCCGCGGCATTCCCCCACCGGACGGCTGCCCAGTCCTCGCTGAAGGTTGTCGTCGTCGGAGGCGGTTTCGGAGGGGGTACGTGCGCCCGGGAACTGAAGCGCAAGGGGCTTGCCGTAACCCTCGTCGAGTCGAGCGCTGTCTATACCGCCTGTCCCTTCAGCAACGCGGTGCTTGCCGGTCTGCGTCCGATCGCGATGCAACAGTTCAAACTCGATGCTGTCGAGAAAGGCGGGATCGACATCGTTCGGCAAAGGGCGACCCGCGTCGATCCCCAAGCCCGACGCGTCGTTCTCGAGGATGGTTCGTCGCTGGATTACGACCGTCTCGTCCTCTCTCCAGGGGTTGACATGAGGTTCGATTCCTTGCCCGGCTACGACGAGGCGGCAGCCGCAACCCTGCCGCATGCCTGGAAGGCTGGAGAGCAGACGATCCTCCTGCGCCGCCAGCTCGAAGCGATGGATGATGGCGGTACGTTTGTCATGGCGGCTCCCGCCAATCCGTTTCGCTGTCCACCAGGGCCCTACGAGCGGGCGAGCCTGATCGCGCATTACTTTAAGACGTACAAGCCTCGTTCCAAGCTCCTCATCCTTGATGCAAAGGACAGCTTCTCCAAGCAGCGTCTGTTCCAGGCCGCGTGGCAGGATCTCTATCCCGACATGATCGAATGGGTGCCCCTGTCGTCCGGCGGCAAGGTGATCGAGGTCGACGCGACGACCAGGACGCTGGTGACCGACTTCGGGCGGCATACCGGCGACGTCGTCAACGTCATCCCGCCACAGCGTGCCGGCCAGATCGCTCAGGTGGCCGGCGTTGCGGATCGGACCGGATGGTGCCCCATCGACCCCGTGACCTTCGAGTCCCGCCTTCAGCCGAATATCCACGTGATCGGCGATGCGTCGATTGCGGGCGGGATGCCGAAGTCGGCTTTTTCCGCCAACGTCCAGGGAAAGGCGTGCGCTGCGGCAATCGCAAGCCTCGTCCGAGGCGAAGCTCCGGTTGAGCCAAAGCTGATCAACACCTGCTACAGCCTCGTGGCACCCGATTACGGGATTTCCGTCGCCGGCGTGTACAGTCCACGCAATGGGGTGCTGACCGATGTGGAGGGTGCCGGCGGCACCAGCCCCGTGAACGCACCGCCTTCCTTCAGGGCTCAGGAAGCTGCCTATGCCGAAGCTTGGTTTCAGACCATCGTCAGTGAAGTCTATGGCTGATGAGGTCTCGGTGCTGGCGGCGGCCTTGGCTCTTCTCGCCGTCATCCCAAGCCAAGTCAGGGCGCAGGACCTGCGCCCGTATGAGGTCGCGGGTGACGCCATCCCGCAGCCGCTGATCGGGGGCAGTGGGGATCCTGTCCGCGGTCGTGCCATTGTGGTGGATCGTCAGAGGGGCCTTTGCCTGCTGTGCCATGCCGGCCCCTTTCCGGAGCAGCGCTTTCAAGGGAACCTCGCTCCCGACCTGACAGGGGTTGGGGCGCGCTGGTCGGAAGGTCAGTTGAGGCTTAAGATCGTGGACAGCAGGCGGCTGAACCCTGCAACGATCATGCCGCCCTATTACAGCACGGACGAACTCGCTCGGGTCGGGCGGAACTGGCAGGGTAAGCCCGTGTTGAGCGCAGAGCAGGTCGAGGACGTGGTGGCGTTCCTCACAACCCTAACGGAGACGCCATGA
>JAJFBI010000403.1 GCA_020697385.1 Microvirga sp.
AAGCCGCGTCCTGCCGTCATGTTGGGCAGGAAGCCCGCCGCCTGTCCGACCGAGAGATACGCGCCTGCCAACCCGCACAGGACGCCCGCGATGATGACGGCGGTGTAACGCAGCCCCGTCACCGAGATGCCGGCAGTATCGACCGCAGCCGGGTTTTCGCCGACGGCCCGCAGACGAAGGCCGAAGCGGGTGCGCCCGAGAACGAACCATGTGATCGGCACCGCCAGCAGCACCACGTAGACGAGGGCCGAATGGCCGAAGAGCACGCTGCCGAAGCGCTGATCACCCTCGAGCGGCGGCGTGCGCCCGCCCTGGCCGTACCAGGCATTGCCCACGATGGCCGTGAGGCCTGCAGCCAGCATGTTGATGGCAACGCCGGAGACGATCTGGTTGCCGCGCTGGCTGATGGAGGCGAAGCCGTGAACGAGCCCGATGGCCACGGAGGCCGCGATGCCGACCAGAAGGCCAGCCCAGGCGGAGCCCAGCGCATAGGCGCCGGCAGCGCCTGCGAAGGCCGCCACCAGCATCTTGCCCTCGAGGCCGATATCAACCACGCCGGAGCGCTCGGACCAGAGGCCGGCAAGGCAGGCGGCGAGAAGCGGGATCGAGAGCCGCAGAGCCGAGTCGAAGATGGTGACGAGAATGCCGAGATCCATGGCTCAAGCCCTCGCCAGCTTCTGACGCGCGAACAGATGCGCCACGAGGCGACGGAACAATCCGTCGAGCGCGCCTGCGAACAGGATGATGATGCCGCCGATCACCACCACCATGTCGCGGGTGATGGCCGGTTGCTCGAAGGCGAGTTCCGCGCCGCCCTGATAGAGAATGCCGAACAGCAGAGAAGCGAGGATGATGCCGACCGGATGCGCGCGGCCCATGAGCGCCACCGCGATGCCGACGAAGCCGTAGCCGGAGGTGAACTCGAGCAGCAGACGGTGCTGGTAGCCCATGAGCTCATTGACCGCGAGACCGCCCGCCAGCGCGCCGGAGATCACCATGGCGATGATGATGATGCGCGCCGGCGAGATGCCGGCATAAACCGCCGCACTCGGGTTCGACCCTACGACGCGGATCGCATAGCCAAGGCGCGAGCGGTAGATGAGGAGCCAAACGCAATAGGATGCAGCGAGCGCCAGAACCAGTGTGAGGTTGAGCTGCGAGTTCGGGATTTCAATGCCGAAGGCGGCAAAGACATCGTGCATGTACGGAATATGCGACGCGTCAGGAAAAGCGCGCGTTTCCGGGTTCATGGATTGCGGCTCGCGCAGCACGTTCACGAGCAGGTACACGAGCAGCACGCTGGCAAGCCAGTTGAACATGATCGTCGTGATGACGATGTGGCTGCCGCGCTTCGCCTGCAGGTAGCCCGGAATGGCAGCCCATAGGGCACCGAAGGCCGCAGCACCGAGGATGCCGAGCGGGATGAGCAGGAAGCCCGGCAGGAAGGTGAGATTGTTGAGCACCAGCGCGATGCCGAAGCCCGCGAGCGTCGCCTGCCCCTCGCCGCCGATGTTGAACAGCCCCGCGTGATACGCGACCGCTACAGCGAGACCGACGAAGATGAAGTCGGTCATGTAGAACAGGGTGAAGCCGAGCCCCTCCCCGGTGCCGAGGCTGCCAAGAAGCAGCCAACGCGTAGCGGTCAGCGGGTTCTCGCCGATGGCGAGCACCACGAGGCCGGCAACGAGAAAGGCCGCCACCACGGAAATGGCGGGCACGAGAATCGTGTCGGCCCATTTGGGCAGGTCGAGAGGAGCACTCACGGCTTAAGCATCCGGCAGGAACATGTGGCCCTGCTCATCGAGAGGAAAGGAAGGATTCCAGGCGACTTCCCAGAGATGTCCGTCAGGATCGGCGAAATAGCCCGAATAGCCGCCCCAGAATACGTCCTGCAGCGGCTTAAGCGGCTGTGCGCCCGCCTTCACGGCCAGGGCGTAAACCTCGTCGGCCTCCTCTTTGGAGCGGGCGTTGTAAGCAAGCGTGATGGCAGCAAAACCGGTGGGCTTGTCCTCAACCCCGGCATCCTTTGCGAGGTCGGCACGACCGAAGAGAGCGAGCGCCAAACCGTTTGCCTGATAGAACGCAACACTGGGCTGGCTGGCGGACGAGGCTTTCCAGCCCCAGGCCTCGTAGAAGGCGCGCGACCTTGCAAGATCCGCAACGCCGAGAGTGACAAGGGTCAATCGCGGCTGCATCACGCGGCCTCGTCCACGACGCCGGCCATGAGAAGACCGAGTTCCTGCTCGTTCGTCTGAGACGCTTTGCGTTCGCCGGTGATCTTGCCGCCGCACATGGTGAGGATGCGGTCGGAGAGGTTCATGATCTCGTCGAGCTCAACGGACACGAGCAGGATCGCAACGCCTGAGTCCCGCAGGGCGATCAGGCGGCGATGGATGAACTCGATGGCCCCGATATCGACGCCGCGGGTCGGCTGGCCGACGAGCAGCACCTTCGGGTTGCGCTCGATCTCGCGCGCCAGCACGATCTTCTGCTGGTTGCCGCCGGAAAACTTCGACGATTTCAGCCGTGGCGCGGGCGGGCGCACATCATACTGCTCCATCTTCTGCGCGAGATCCGCGATGAGACGGTCATGATCGAGGATAGGCCCGCGGCCGAGATGAGGTTCATCGCTGAAGCCGAGAATGGCGCTCTCGAAGGCCGGGAATGCAGGCACGAGCCCCGTGCGCAGCCGATCCTCCGGCACGTGCAGCAAGCCGAGCTGGCGCATGCGATGCGGATTGTGCTCGCTGGAATGGATCGCCTTGCCTTCAAGGCGGATCGAGCCCAGCACAGGCTGGCGCATGCCGGCGATAGCCTCCAGCAACTCACTCTGCCCGTTGCCGGCGACACCCGCGATGCCGACGATCTCGCCGGCCCGGACGGTGAAGGAGGCAGAGGCCACGCGCAGCACGCCGCGGCTGTCGACGACGGAGAGGTTGTCGACCTCGAGCAGCGGCGCACCGGGCGTCTTTTCGTCCTTCTCGACGCGCAGCAGCACGCGACGGCCCACCATCAGCTCGGCCAGTTCCGGCGGCGAGGTGTTGGCGGTCTCGACGGTGGCCACCATCTCGCCGCGGCGCATGACCGAGACGCGATCCGTGATCGCCATGATCTCGCGCAGCTTATGGGTGATGAGGATAACGGTCTTGCCCTGCTCCTTCAGGGAGCGCAGCAGCCCGAACAGGGCATCGGCCTCGGCCGGCGTGAGCACGGCGGTGGGCTCGTCGAGAATGAGGATGTCCGCGCCGCGATAAAGAGCTTTCAGAATTTCAACGCGCTGCTGGAGCCCAACGGAGAGATCGCCCACAGTGGCGTCCACATCAATCTCGAGCCCATAATCTTTTGCCAGCCGGGCCAGCTCCGCGCGCACCTTGGCCTCGCCCACCCGCAGCATGGCGCCGCCCTCGGCGCCGAGCATCACGTTCTCGACCACGCTCAGGGGTTCCACCAGCATGAAGTGCTGGTGCACCATGCCGATTCCGGCACAGATCGCGTCGATGGGGGAGCGGATGGCGATGGGCTTGCCATTGACCCGGATCTCGCCGGAATCGGCCTCGTAGAACCCATACAGGATCGACATGAGCGTCGACTTGCCCGCGCCGTTCTCGCCGACGACGCCGTGGATGGTGCCGCGCGCGACGGAGAGGTTCACGTCCTTGTTGGCGTGAACGGCGCCGAAGCTCTTATTGATGGCAATGAGTTCAATGGCGGGAGACATCGGCCTCAAGATGGTTGTCCGGCAAAGGAAAAATTACGCGGGATCTTATCGGAAAACGCACAAACATAAAAACGGAAACGGCCGCAGGCCCTCTTCGAGAAAGTCTGCGGCCGGAACGATGCGTCAGATTACATCGGGCACTTGGAGTCCGACATGTAGTCGTGGACCTTGATGGCGCCGGACTTGATGTCGGCAGCAGCCTTGTCGGCGGCAGCCTTCATCTCGGCGGTCACGAGCGACTTGTTGTTGTCG
>JAJFBI010000404.1 GCA_020697385.1 Microvirga sp.
TGCTCCTCGTCGCCATGGGCGGAAACTTGCTGCGCCGAAACGCTCACCCGTGAATTCCCAAACAGACTCTCAGACGCCCCAGTAGTACGGCGTCCTCCAGTAGTCGTGCAGTTCACGTTCACGATCCCGATCAGACCAGTCGTAGTCTCGTTCTCGATAGAATGAGGGAGCGCCACGAAGCTGGTCTTCTGTGATGTCCGTCCGGAAACCACCGAGACTCGTGTCGTAATCCAGCTTGTTCCACGGAATCGTGTGCTCCTGGTCACCGATCCCGAGGAAGCCACCGAACGACAGGACGGTGTAGGCGACCTGTCCCGTCTTCTTATCGATCATCAGCCGTTTGACCGAGCCGATGTGCTTGCCGTTGCGGTCGTATACGGCGGTGCCCTCTACCCGGTCACTCTCGATGAGGGGCTTACCGGTCACCACGCCGGGGGCGTCAGTTCGAGCCATCGTTGCCTCCTAACAGTGTGTGAAAAGCGTGCGGGCTCTTCCGAGCCGATCAGGGGAACTCGCTGGGGTCGCCGTCGCCTACGTGCTCACGGTCAGGACGGCAATTTCGCTGAGTGCCGCTAAAGTGAGCGCACCGCCATACGGCAGGCTGAGAGCCCAGCAAGCCTTTCAAAATATAACCGGCGATAACGCGCGGTGTTCCAGCTTGGCCGCTCTTCAGCCGCAGCCATCAGCCAAGATCGAGCAGCGATTCCGGGGCTGAGATTGACTTGGGCTGCAAGGTGCTCGGTAGCTGCCTTGCCCCTATTTGGAACTCGTCAATGGCCGCGAGGTCGCGGCTCAACCCGGCGCGCTCGAGGATGCGGCTCACCGTGGCGGGCGAGACGCCGCGCATGAGGTCGACGAGGTTAGTGCCGCCGCCGAGATACTTGGCGCCGGTTGCCGAGCCGCGAACGATCGCATCGGCCGCGTCGGCCGCACGCGTGTAGCTGAAGGGCGTCATTGGGCCGGCTCCGCAAATACTTCGGCGATCGCGTCGACGATGCCGTTATGGGCGCCGCACCGGCACAGGTTGCCGCTCATCCGCTCGCGGAGTTCGTCGTCCGTTAGCGCGATGGCCTCGGCCGACAAGTCTCCTGTCACGTAGCTCGGAACGCCGCGTTTGACCTCCTCGACCATCCCGAGCGCCGAACAAATCTGGCCCGGGGTGCAGTACCCGCATTGGAAGCCGTCATGCTCGATGAAGGCTTGCTGCAGCGGATGAAGCGCGCCGTCCGAAGCGAGCCCCTCGATGGTCGTGATGGAGCGGCCTTCGTATTGTACGGATAGCGCCAAGCAGGAGATGATGCGCGCGCCATCGACCAGCACCGTGCAGGCCCCACAAGCGCCCTGGTTGCAGCCCTTCTTCGTGCCGGTGAGGTGCAGATGCTCGCGTAGAAGATCGAGCAGAGATACGCGTGGATCGGGCGGTATGCGCACGTCCTGCCCATTGATGGTGATGGTCATCGGCACCTCCGTGCCATAGCGGGACTGGGGGAATCGACGTTCGTTTCGCTTCAAGGACGTGTTTCCCGGTTTCCTCTGCCAAACTTCGCGATCTAAGTTGGCAAGCTTTCGGACGGACTTATTGGTGCGGCGGCGCGCGCTCGGCATGTTGACCGACTTTGCTAGCTCGAAGGTAGAAGCAGCAGGGTTAGTGCGCACCGTAGCGTAGACCCATCTGCATCTCCGTTTCGGCCCTCGCATCCGGCCTTGCCGCCAGAGCAGTGGGCCACGCTCAAGTGTCGTCGCGTACATACACGACCGGTGCGCCGTATTGGGTTGCAATCTGATCGGCGGCACGCAGGGCCTCTCCCGGTGTGCCTGTAAATGCGTTGCGCCCTATCATCTGACAAACCCTGCCGGCTGACGCGGGCACACGGCCCGTGATGTCATGGACTAACGCTCGCCAGTCGGAGCTGAAGCGATGGACCAGTAAAACGTGGTATCCCTCGTTGGGAGGCTGCTCACCCCGCTGTAACACCTTGAACTGCGGAAGCCTCTGCATCCCTTCCTCCCGCACTTGACCAGAAAACTTCATGCAAAGGGCATGCCTGGAGGAGTTTTTCGACCGAGGCGCCATCGACGCCCGGCGCCGAACACGATCCCAACCCCACCCGCGGCGGCACCTGCGTCGCGCGGGTGTAGAGCGCTGCGGGCGCTGCCATCCAGACATCTTCGTCCCGTATGCGCCCGCCCTGCAATCGGGCGGGCTCGGCCGCGAGCCGCTTTGCGACGATCTCGTTGCGCGACCGATCGATCATTCCGAAGGGGCCATGCTGTCTTTTTGGGCTCCCTTCCCCGATGGTCAGCGGCGTGAAGGGATGATACGCCGCAACCAATCTTGGGCGAAACGCCCGTTGCGGGTATGGGGGAGCTTGGAGGCCGCGAGTGTGCGAGCGTTGGGCCGGGAACCGTTCAATGCGAGAGGAGCACCGGCATCGGCGTCGCGTTTAGGATATGGCGCGTCGCCCCGCCCAGGACGAAGTCGCGCAGGCGCGAATGTGCAAATCCGCCCATCACAATGAGGTCGGCGCCCAGCTCGCGCGCCACTTCCGCGATCGCCTCGCCGGTGGCACGCCCGCGGCTGTCGAAGTACCTGAAGCCCGCCTCGATGCCGTGCCGGCCGAGATGCGCACAGAGATCGTGGCCCGAACCGTCGACTGGGGCGGTCTTTTCCTCGCCGATAGTGATCACGGTCACCCGTCGCGCGCCGGGGAGGAAGGGCAGCGCATCATGCATGGCGCGTACCGCGGGCGCCGAGCCGTCCCAAGCGATCACGACCTCATCGGTCGGCGTCGCGGCGCCAGGCTCGGGGACCAGCAGCACCGGCCGGCCGGAGGAAAACAGGCAATCCTCGACGATCGTGAGCCCGTCCTGCGGCTCGCGCCCGGGCGCCGGGAGGATGGTGAGGTCGTGCAGCCGCGCGCGGGCGGCCACAACCTCGCCGGCGTCCCCGGCATAAGAGCGCGCCTGCAGGACCGCGAAGCGGATGCCCGCACGCTCGGCTTCCCCCGAGAAGTTCTCGGCCTCCTGCTGGGCCGTCGCGTGACGGCTGTCCCGGAGGGGATCGAGGTCGAGCAGCGCGCCGCCGCGATAGAGGCTCACCGGCGCCTCGATCTCGACTTCGAGGATCATGGCCGTGAGGTGCGCCTCGTAGGTCCGCGCGAGTTTGATTGCGTGGCGCGTCGCGGCATGCGCTGCGCTGACGTCCTCGGGCGAGACGTAGAGGAGAAGATCCTTCAGCATCATCACGGCCCTCTAGCCTCGAAGGGCGGACCGGCCTTCTTAAGCAGCACCGGCCTTGCGCTCAACCGCCATTGCTGCGTTCGAGGAGGATCGAGAGGCCGGCCCGGACCTCGATCGGGTCAGCACCGCTCACATCTACGTCATAGATTCTGCGTTCGCACTGGAGCGAAAGCCTCATTCGCCCGCATCGACGCGATGGGTGCGGCGATGTCGAGAGCCGGTCCACGTCGTAAATGGTGCCCCCGCGTGGGATGTGCTTAACCCGCGACTAAGGTACGATCAGAAACTTCGAGCGCTTTAGCCCCAGGCCGCTCCGACCGTATGGTCTTTGCGAGGATGATAAGACGGTCTGCTCCGGCTGAGATTGCTGGGCGGTGAGCCACACTAACACGTGTCATGCTGAGGGCAGCAAGGCTCTCGTTGATGTGCCGCTCATTGTCCAAATCAAGATGTGCCGTACCTTCGTCGAGGAAAAGAATGCGCGGGATCCTATAAAGAGCTCGGGCAAGGAGCACGCGCTGCTTCTGACCGCCAGATATTGAACTCCCCATGTCCCCGACAAGGCTGTTATAGGTCATCGGCATAGCCATGATCTCGTCGTGAATGCCGGCCAACTGGGCCCAAGAGATCATTCTGTCGCGATCGAACTCGGGGTCGAAGAAGCAGATATTGTCAGCGATAGAGCCCGATAGCAGCTGGTCTTCCTGCATCACAGACGCGACCTGTTCGC
>JAJFBI010000405.1 GCA_020697385.1 Microvirga sp.
AGCCGGCCTGCGCACCACGCGCATCCAGCAATACCGGCAGTAAGCAGGCCAAAAGGTCCTATGATGAGGCGCTGCTCACACGAGCCAGCGCCTTTTCCCTTTGAGGCTTGGAAATTCGACGCCTGAAGCTCAGCCGTTAAGAGCTTCCTAACCATACAATGAGCATAAACTCCTGAATCACCTCCCCCAAAGGCAGGCGCTCAACGTGCTCGGCACCCAAGATCTGTTGGAACTACCAGCCTCCCTAGAAGCAGCAGGCGCTTTCCCCTCCCCTGCCAGCCAGGAGCAACCCGTTGAGAGTCTCAGGCAGATTCTGGTCGGCCGGACTCTCGCCGACGTGGAGCGACACCTGATCCTCGACACGCTCGCGTCCTGCTTCGGCAACCGGACCCGACACGCTCGCGTCCTGCTTCGGCAACCGGACCCATGCGGCCCGAATCCTCGGCATCTCGATCCGCACCCTGCGCAACAAGCTCAACGAATACATGCAGGCCGGCATTGCCGTGCCCGAGCCAGGCCAGCGCTTGGTCTGAGCGCTCGCGCTTTCCCCTTACTGATCGGAGGACGACAGCGGCGGCGGCGGCACGGAGCCGTCGGCGACGATCCGGCCGCGCCAAGCCTGGGCCAGCCGTGCGCGCTCGAACAGAAGCACCACCACGAGCGACAGACCGAATGGGACCAGAAGATAGAACAGGCGGAAGATGATAAGCGCCGCCAGCACATCCGCCTTAGGGATGTCCGGCATGGCCGTGAGGAAAACGAGCTCGAACACCCCAAGCCCGCCAGGGGCATGACTCACCAGGGCAGCCGAGAATGAGGCCAGGAACACGGCGAGCACTACGATGAAGCTCGGCTCCAGATGGGCAGGGAGCACGAAATAGATGATGCCGGCAGCGCCCAGAAGCTCCAGCGGCGCCGCGATCAGCTGGCGCACCATGATGGCCGGGCGCGGATATTCGAGCTTGGCCTTGCGGATGACGAGCGGCGGAAGATGCAGGACGGATCCGACCACGTAGAGCGCCACGAAGCCGAGCAGCAGCAACCCGACACCACGGGCCGTGGCCGGATTGGTCAGCATCGAGGGTAGAAGCTCCTCCAGCCGGTGGAGGAGTGTCGGGTCGGCCACCAGCACCACCCCGCCGAGCAGGATGGTGCCGAGTCCGAAAGTAAAGGAGCAGAGTGCCACCAGCACGGCAATCTGCGGGGCGCTCAGGCCTTTGGAGGTGTAGGCCCGGTAGCGCACGACGGCGCCGGAGAAGACCGAGGCGCCGATATTGTGGGAGAGCGCATAGGTCGTAAACGATGTGACGGACACGAACAGCCAGGAAATGTGGCGGACACCGAGATGGAGAAGCGCGATCCGGTCGTACCAGGCAAGCGCCGCATAGGCGAAAAGGGTCGATAGGGCAGCCAAAGCGTAGCGGTGAGCCGGGACGGCGGTGAGGCTGTCCCAGACATCGTCCAGGGACATGCCGCGCAATTCGCGATAGAGAAGCCAGCCGGAGATGATGACTGCCAGCAGCCCGATCAAGGGCCAAATGAACTCACGCACATTCTTCATCGAGCCGGCACATCTCCCTCATTGGCTCTTCTGTGCCTACAATCCCCTTGGTCTGCAAGGGGATATTGGTGTGAGCGTCCATGACATAAAGTCCAAGCGGGAAGCGTGACGGAGAGGAACGATGGCTTTATCAAGCGAGCCTTGTTTCTCGACGATTCTAGAGAGTGATCCCTCATGACGAGCGCATCGGCAGCGGCTCTCAACCTCGACGGCTATACCGATCTGCCCCCCGGCAAGATTGCGACCATTGTCACCTATCTCGAGATGCGAAAGCCGCCGGTCTTGCCTTCGTTGCGGCCGCCCGAAGGCTGGTCGCTCCAACGGATCGATCACGACCGCGCGCGCTACCGCTCCTTATTCCGCATAGTAGGCGAGCCCTGGCTCTGGTTCAGCCGGGCCATGATGCCGGATGACAGGCTCGCTGCGATCCTCGACGACCCGAAGGTGGAGGCCTACGCCCTCCACGACGGAACCGGCGATGTGGGCCTGCTCGAACTGGATTTTCGCACCGACGACGAAGTGGAACTCGCCTTCCTGGGGCTCGTGCCCGGTTTCATCGGAAAGGGAGCGGGGCGCTTCCTGATGAACGAGGCCATCCGCCGTGCCTTCGCCCGGCCCACACAGCGCTTCTTCGTCCATACCTGCACGCTCGACTCCCCCAGCGCCATCGCGTTTTATATGCGCTCGGGCTTCACGCCTTATCGGCGCGCCATCGAGGTAGCAGACGATCCGCGCCTTTTCGGATTCCTCCCCCGGGAGGCGGCGCCCCATATTCCGCTGCTGGTGCCGCAGACATGAAAAAGGCGCGCCGGTCTGGCGCGCCTTTTCGGATTTCGATGCGGCGGGGTTTCAGGCCGTGGCGCGGACGACGCGGCCTTGGCTGGCCTGGCTGATCGCCGCATCCATGGAGCGCTCGCGATCTTCGAGGCTCTCGGCCCGCTTCAGGTCCTCGAACGCCTCTCCGAGTTCTGCCTTCGCATCGTCGAGCTGGATGTGCAGGTTCTGAGCCGAGAGGCGCAGGTTGTCACGCCTCTGGGCCGCAGCGCGTGCGTAGGTCGGATAGGCAAAGTGGTTGAGGTCGGTAATACCGGCCTTCTGCTCTTCCGCTGCGATTTCCCGATCAAGGTCAGCCGCCATGCGGTCGAACTCGGCGATCATCATCTCGATCTGCGCCACCCGGCGACGTTTCTCGTCGACTTGAAAGCGCTTGAGGCGGATGAGCGTGTCCCGCGACTTCATCTTGATTCAACTCCACACGTCGCTGTTTCATTTCGCCTCACGGATCGCTCAGTTATCCGCCAGACATGCGACACCATCGCCCATGGAGGTTGAGCTTTCCTTACCGGGGCCGACAAAAAATTCCTGTGATCTCAACCCCCTCGGCGAAATCTTGCCTCAAGCTTGCGTCTTGCGGGCCTCGTAAACCATTCGTTTACCGATTTCGTTAACACTGCCCTTGTCACGGTCGCGGTTCCTTATGGAGTCGTCTCCAGACAAGGCTGAAACGCTTGGATGATAAGCTTTTGGGATGTTGTAAGGCGGGTCCCTATGGTTACCCAGAATCCACAGGATAATGGCCTTCGGCGGATGATCTGCCTGTCAAGTTCGTTAAGCGCTTGCGTCCCAGAATCAGGGTTTGTTAACCATTCCGTACTAGCGTTTCGAATCAGTTCAAAAGAGCATCCGCCCCAAGCCCGGCGGCGGATGAACAGCCTTCCGCTGTTTCAAAGCTCAAGGGCAAGGGCTGGGGATTGAACATGCGCGTACTTCTGATCGAAGACGACAGCGCGACAGCGCAAAGCATCGAACTGATGCTGAAGTCCGAGAATTTCAATATCTACACGACGGATCTCGGAGAAGAGGGCATCGACCTCGGCAAACTCTACGATTACGACATCATCCTTCTCGACCTGAACCTGCCCGACATGTCGGGCTACGAGGTTCTGCGGACACTCCGCGTCGCGAAGGTGAAGACGCCGATCCTGATCCTCTCCGGCATGGCCGGCATCGAGGACAAGGTGAAGGGTCTCGGCTTCGGCGCCGACGATTATCTCACCAAGCCGTTCCACAAGGACGAGATGGTGGCTCGCATCCATGCGATCGTGCGCCGCTCGAAGGGTCACGCCCAGTCGGTGATCACCACCGGGGACCTGATCGTCAACCTCGACACCAAGACGGTCGAAGTCGGCGGCGCCCGCGTGCACCTGACCGGCAAAGAATACCAGATGCTGGAGCTCCTCTCCCTGCGTAAGGGCACGACCCTGACCAAGGAGATGTTCCTCAACCACCTCTATGGCGGCATGGACGAGCCGGAGCTGAAGATCATCGACGTCTTCATCTGCAAGCTCCGCAAGAAGCTTGCCAATGCTTCGCAGGGCCGCAACTATATCGAGACCGTCTGGGGCCGCGGCTACGTGCTGCGCGAGCCCACCGAGGCGGAAGAGCGGATTGCGATCTGACGCAAAGTCCGATCCGACACGAAAAAAGCCCGGCTGTATGCCGGGCTTTTCTTTTGTGTGCCGAGGAGAGGCCTCGTTGACTGCCTTATGCAGTGGCAGCCCGGATCGTCACCTCGTCGCCTTCGAGGGAGAAGGCGATGGTCATGTTCGAGGCCC
>JAJFBI010000406.1 GCA_020697385.1 Microvirga sp.
GCATCATAAAACGTCGGACTCGGTTCTGTGATAGACTGAGAATTCGTGAAAGTGTGGTGTGGCATGGAATGCCCGAGTTGCCACGCGGAGCTACCGAAGGGGAAGCGCTTCTGCATGCAATGTGGGGCGCGAATGCCAGCAACGTGCCCCTGCTGCGGCAGTTTCAACCCACTGAATGCCAGGTTCTGTGGCGACTGTGGCGGCCAGCTCCACGGCGACGAATCACCGGCGGCGCGAGTGGAGCATCCCGCTTCCGCCGCTGAACGTCGTCAGCTGACAGTGATGTTCTGCGACCTGGCCGGTTCAACTGCCCTTTCGGCACGCTTAGACCCCGAGGACATGAGGGAGGTAATAGGGTCTTATCACAAATGCGTCTCCGATGTCGTGGAACGGTTCGAGGGATTTGTTGCCAGATACATGGGCGATGGTGTTTTGATCTACTTCGGCTACCCTCAGGCTCAAGAGGATGATGCCGAACGAGCCGTGCGCGCCGGACTGGAGGTGGTCGCGGCCGTGCCATCCCTCAAGGCGAGTGCAGGTACTGACTTGCAATGTCGGATCGGTCTCGCCACCGGGTTGGTCGTCGTAGGCGATCTCGTCGGCAGAGGTGAAGCCCAGGAGCGAGGCGTCGTCGGCGAGACGCCCAACCTCGCTGCACGCCTGCAAGCGCTGGCGGGCCCAGGCGATGTGGTGATCTCGCAAAGCACGCGCCGACTCGTCGGCAACCTTTTCGACTTTCGTGATCTAGGCACGCTCAAGGTAAAAGGTTTTTCCGAGCCCGTGCAGGCTTGGCAAGCGCTGCGGTCCAGCGCTGCTGAAAGCCGGTTCGAGGCACTTCACTCGACTGCTCTGAGCCCACTCGTTGGCCGTGAGGAAGAGCTCGAGTTGCTGCTCCGCCGGTGGGGACGAGTGAAGGCCGGTGATGGGCAGGTTGTACTGATTTCCGGAGAGCCGGGGATCGGGAAGTCCCGCCTGACAAGCGCCTTGCAGGAAAAATTGCAGAGCGAGCCGCACACCCGCGTCCGCTACTTCTGCTCACCACATCAGAGCGAAAATGCTCTGCACCCGATTATTAGCCAGTTGAGGCGTGCGGCCGGCCTAGAGCGCGACGACACCCCTCAGGCGAGGTTTGAAAAATTAGAGGTGCTTCTCGCGCCAACCTTGCCGTCGAAGGACGAGGTCCAGCTCCTGGCCGAGTTGCTGTCGATCCCTATTCCAGACCGCTCCGCGCTACTCGACCTCACTCCACGGCGCATGAAGGAGAGGACGTTTGAGGCCCTGCTCCAACGGCTCGAACTTTCGGCACGGCGCCAAGGGATGCTGATCGTGTACGAGGACGTGCACTGGATTGACCCGACCTCGCGAGATCTGTTGGACCTTACCATTGAGCGGATACGTCGGTTACCTGTACTCCTCCTGGTGACCTTTCGGCCGGAGTTCCAGCCGCCCTGGACCGGCCAACCGCACGTCACCATAGTGGCGTTGAGCAGGCTGGGCCGGCGTGAGGGGGCCGCTCTGGTGAAGCGCATCGTCGGCAATAAGGAGCTGAGCCAAGACATCGTGGAGGAAATCGTCGAGCGCACCGACGGCGTGCCACTCTTCGTCGAGGAGCTAACCAAAGCCGTGATCGAAGCTGGTGCGCAGGACGACATAGGTGTGATCGCCACGACACCACAATCAACGCTAGCGGTTCCTGCGACCTTGCACGCCTCTCTGATGGCGCGCCTCGACCGGCTCGGCTCATTCGTCAAGGAGGTGGCGCAAATCGGTGCTGCTATCGGTCGGGAGTTCTCCTATGACTTGTTGGCGGCGGTGGTGCGTCACACCGACACTGAATTGCAATACGCGCTCGTCCGGCTCACCGATGCCGGGCTGGTTTTTCAAAGGGGCACGCCGCCCGAGGCCCTTTTTTTCTTCAAACATGCCCTGGTGCAAGATGTCGCCTACGGCATGCTGTTGCGCAGGGAGCGCCAAACGCTCCACGCGCGCATCTTCGAGGTCTTGGAGGGCAGTTTCCCGCAGCTAATTGACAGCGAGCCGGCCCTTCTTGCCCGGCATAGCGCGGAGGCCGGGCTCATCGAGAAAGCCGCGGACTATTTCTTGCGGGCCGGCAAGCAGGCGATCGCCCGCTCAGCCATGACCGAGGCTGTCGCCATGTTCCGCAAAGCGCTGACGCTAATTAGCGAGTTGCCGGACGATGCGGCCCGATGGCGCCGAGAACTCGCCCTGCAGTCGCCCCTGGGCGTCGCGCTCATCGCTGTGAAGGGCTACGCCGCAAATGAAACCGGTGAGGTCTATGACCGCGCTCGCGTATTGTGTGACCGATTGAACGACCCCGAACAGCTGATTCGGGTGGCTAGTGGCCAGGTTTCTTTTCATATCGTTCGCGCAGAGATTACGGCGGCGCGACGCACCGCCGAGAACTTTCTGCAGGTGGCGAAGACGGCCGGCACGCCCGAAACAAAGTTTACAGCGCACCAGCTCATGGGCACGACTCTATTTCATCAAGGGCAGTTAATAGCCGCGTGCGGACATTTAGAGACCGCAGGCTCACAATACAAAGCCTGTGTGCAGGAAATTGATGTGCCAACGAGATGGAGCGGGGCGGATCCCCGGATTCCCGGGGTCGCGGTGCCTAGCTGGCTGGCGGTCACGCTGTGTCTTCTGGGTCGCTACGCGGAGGCGCGGGTGCAGTGCGAGCTGGCTCTCACCGAGGCCCGGCGCTCTCGGCGGCTGCACTGGCTGGCGTTCGCTCTAGGGGCCAACGGATGGCTGCATCAATTGCTCCGTGAGGATGCCACATCCCAGATCGATGAGCTTGCACTGCTCTCGAAGGAGCAGGGGTTCCCCTACTGGGCCGCGATGGCCACCCTGTTTTGGGCCGGCGAGGCCGCGCGGCACAGGCAACAAGCGGAAGCCTCGGCACTGTTCGAGCAAGGCCTGAGAGCCCATCGTGCCCTTGGCACGGCTTCCATGACGCCGTGTTGGGCTGCGCTGGTCGCTCCGGTGCTCGCTCCGGGTGAGGCCGAGGTGCTTCTGACCGAGCAACTTCATCAAGTCGAAGTGACTGATGAACGCTGGTGCGAGCCCGAAATTCATCGCGTGGCGCGGAGAGGTGGCTTGGCGTCGCGGTGATATTGCCACCGCTCAATCATGTTTTACAAAGGCGCTCGCAGTCGCCCGTCACCAGGAGGCTCGGCATTGGGAGCTGCGCGCCACCACGAGCTTCGCCTGCCTCTGGCGCGACCAGGGCCGGCGGGGCGACGCCCGCGATCTCCTCTCACCAATCTACCATTGGTTCACCACGGGCTTGGAGACGCCCGATCTGACTGATGCCAAGGCACTGCTCGATGACCTGCGGCGTGACGCCAACTCTGGCACCCGCTAGAGCGGATCACATGAACGACAACGAGAAGCCGCGCGAGCCGCGCTGGATCCGCCGCCTCGCGCGGATGGGCCGCGTAGCCGAGACCTTCCGCGGCAAATCGCAAGACACTTTCGGGCCGGCGAGCACGGTCAAGCAGCTCATGGCGTGGTCCTGCGCTTGCGGCTGGCAAGGCACCTCGCGCGACCTCAAGCCCCGTCGCGACGGGCTGGCCTGCCCCAGGTGCAGCGGTGGCGGATTGAAGCCGCGGCGGTGACCGGCGCCCAAATCAGGCGCGCCCGCGAGCTTCTCGGGTGGACGCGGTTTAAGCTCAGTTCGCGCGCGGGCCTGCACCCCGCTATTGTGGAACGGGCGGAGCAGGCGGCGGGGGCGCTGCCCGTCACTGCCTACCAGCAGGCCCTATTGCGGAACGCGCTTGAAGCCGCCGGCGTCGAGTTCACCAACGGCGATGAGCCGGGCGTGAAGCTGAGGGCGAAGGGCGAGAGGGCGAGGTGAGCGACGAGCCGCTTCCGCCGCCGCCGGACACATTCGTCGTCGGCGAGTTCACGGTCTATCTTCGCCCAGGGCTG
>JAJFBI010000407.1 GCA_020697385.1 Microvirga sp.
GCGGCCGGTTGGGTAGTCGTTGATGTAGCCGTTGCCGCCCAGCAGCTGGATGGCGTCGAGGGCCATCTTGGTGGCATTCTCGGCCGCATACAGGATCGCGCCGGCGGCATCCTCGCGGGTGGTTTCGCCGCGGTCACAGGCCTTGGCGACCGCATAGACATAGGCCTTCGCCGCATTCATGGTCACGTACATGTCCGCGACCTTGCCCTGCACGAGCTGGAATTCGCCGATGGCCTGACCGAACTGCTTGCGCTCGTGGATGTAGGGCAGCACCACGTCCATGCAGGCCTGCATGATCCCCGTGGAGCCGGCCGCCAGCACGGCGCGCTCGTAGTCGAGGCCGGACATGAGCACGTTCACGCCCCGGCCGACCTGGCCGAGCACATTCTCCTCTGGCACCTCGCAATCCTCGAACACCAGCTCGCAGGTGTCGGAGCCGCGCATGCCGAGCTTGTCGAGCTTCTGGTGCGTGGAGAAGCCCTTGAAGCCCTTCTCGATCAGGAAGGCCGTCATGCCGCGCGGGCCGGCCTCCGGGTCGGTCTTGGCGTAGACCACCAGGGTCTCAGCCGTGGGGCCGTTGGTGATCCACATCTTGTTGCCGTTGAGCACATAGCGATCGCCGCGCTTCTCGGCGCGGGTGCGCATGGAGACCACGTCCGAGCCGGAGCCCGGCTCGGACATGGCAAGCGCGCCCACATGCTCGCCGGAGATCAGCTTCGGCAGATAGCGGCGCTTCTGATCCTCGTTGCCGTTGCGACGGATCTGGTTGACGCAGAGGTTGGAATGGGCGCCGTACGAGAGGCCGACCGACGCGGAGGCGCGGGAGATCTCCTCCATGGCGATCACGTGCTCGAGGTAGCCGAGCCCCGCTCCGCCGTATTCCTCCTCCACCGTGATCCCGTGCACGCCGAGCTCGCCCAGCTGGGGCCAGAGGTCGCGCGGGAACTGGTTGGTGCGGTCGATCTCCTCGGCGCGAGGTGCGATCTTTTCCTGGGCAAAATTGGCAACGGACTCGCGGATGGCATCGGCGGTCTCGCCGAGATCGAAATTGAAGCCCTTGGCGGCGTTCGGCAGCATTGATTCCTCCCCGTTCCATTCATGAACCCGGAAGGGTACGCGATGGATGATTTTTGTCGCGGACCATTTTGGTCAGCAATGCTGCCCTTATCAAGGCCAGGGCATCAAGAAAAGTGAGCCAGCCCGGCCTGCGACCTGCAATCGGTCAAAACAGACAAAGAAAAGGCTCCCGCACGTTCTGTGGAGAGCCTAAACGTCGATCCGGTTGAGGGCCTATTCGTCAATGCTTGCCGTCTGCACGGCGTCCATGTCGCGGCAGATGCCAGCCACCTTGAGGCGGCTGTGGTCGCGCGGGTCGCAGGCGCTGGCGACGAACATGCGCCACTGGTTGTCCGTGCCGTAGAAGGCGTTGCGGTCCACGTCGCCCTTCACGCCGGGCACGCGGCCCGTGGTTGTGAACTGCCAGAAGGTCCAACGGCGGTTGCTGTAGCGCACGTGAGGCTCGGCCGCCGTGCTGCGTATCCAGTAGGGATGGTCGTTGAACTCGCCCTCAAGGATCTCCTTATGGAAGGTGATGTCGGTGTAGATGATCGGCCGCTTGCCCGTATGGGCCTCCATTTCGCGCAGCATCAGGTCGATCATGGCGAGGGCCTGCTCGCGCGGAACCTTCTTCGGGCAGTTCACCGACTGACCGTTCCACTCCACGTCAAGCACCGGGGGAAGGGCGTCCGGATCGGCCGGCACGTTCCGCTTGAACCAAGCAGCCTGCTCGTGGGCCGGGCGGCACCAATAGACGAAGTGGTAAGCGCCGCGCGGAACGCCCGCTCTCCTGGCGGCCTGCCAGTTCTCATGGAACTTGCTGTCGATGTGGTCGCCGCCCTCGGTCGCCTTGATGAACGCGAACTTGGTGCCGGCCTGGCGCAGGGACGCCCAGTCCACGTCGCCTTGCCATTTCGAGATGTCGACCCCGTGGATGGGGAGGCGGTGAGCCGTGGCCACACCCTCATGTGGGCGAGCATCGCTCTTGGCCGGGTAGCGGCTGGACGAGGAGGGAGCGATGGCGCAGGAGGCAAGGCCCAAGGCCATGGCGGCAAGCGCGCTGAACCGTGCAACCCGAACGAACGTCGTCAGGCCAGAGTTCTTGGAACGGCTGGGGGAGCGGCGAGTCTTCATCGGTTCAACGGTATTGGACGTGAGGCGAGGTCGCAACAGGGATGCCTGAAGAGCGTTAACAGGCCCTTACGAGGCAGGCACGAAACAGGCTTACAGATTAAACCAGGCGGTTGCGATGCCTAAAAAGGCGAAGAAGCCCACGATGTCCGTGATGCTGGTGACGAAGGGGCCGGATGAGACGGCGGGATCGACGCCCATCCGGTTGAGAGTAAGAGGCACGAAGATGCCGCCGAGCGCCGCGAAGAACAGAACCGTAATCAAGGCCAGACCGATGACGAGGCCGAGTTCCGGTGACTCGAACCAGAGCCCCGCCAGAACGCCCATGATGATGGCGAAAACCATGCCGTTGAGCAGGCCGACCACCCCCTCGCGGCGGATGATGCGCCAGGCGTTGGCGCGTCCAAGCTCACGAGTGGCAAGCGCACGCACGGCCACCGTCATAGTCTGGGTGCCGGCATTACCTCCCATCGATGCCACGATGGGCATGAGGATGGCGAGCGCGACCATCTTCTCCAGCGAGCCCTCGAAGAGGCGGATGATGCTGGAGGCGATCAGCGCCGTGCACATGTTGGCGAACAGCCACGGGAAGCGGCTTCTCTGGATGTAGAGGACCGTATCGGAGAGTTCTTCATCCGATTTCACGCCGCCGAGTTGCTTGATGTCGGCGTCGGCTTCTTCCTCCAGCACGTCGACGATGTCATCGACGAGAATCGTGCCCACACGCCGGCCTCCCTCGTCCACCACGGCGGCGGAGACGAGGTTGTAGCGCTCGAACAGACGAGCCACCTCTTCCTGGTTCTGAGTCGCCTCCACCCGGTCCGGCTCGTCGTTCATGATCTCCTGGATCGTGACCGGACGTTTGGAGCGCAGCAGCTTGTCCAGGGGAACCGCTCCGAGCAGGTGGGCTGCAGGGTCGATGACGAAGATCTCATAGAAGGTCTCCGGCAGGTCGTCGGTCTCACGCATGAAGTCGATCGTCTGCCCCACCGTCCAGAACGGCGGTACGGCGATGAACTCGGTCTGCATGCGCCGGCCGGCGCTGTCTTCCGGGTAATCGAGGGAGCGCTGGAGCGCGACGCGCTCGATGGCGGGAAGCTGGTCGAGGACTTCTGCCTGTTCGTCCTCTGGCAGGCTTTCGAGAATCGTGATGGCGTCGTCGGAATCGAGTTCGCGCACGCCCTCGGCGACGGCCGAGGTCTCGAGTTCCTCGAGGATCTCCTCCCGGACGGCCTCGTCCACCTCGGTCAGTGCAGCAAAGTCGAAGGAGGAGCCGAGAAGCTCGATCAGGCGGTGGCGGTGCTCGGGCACCAGCGCCTCAAGCAGATCGCCCATCTCGGATTCGTGAAAATCCTCCACAAGCCGCTGCAGGAGATCAGCGTCGGAGGCCTCGATCGCATCGGCGGCGGCGGCCAGGAACTCAAAATTGAGCTCGCCTTCCTCGTCCCGGAAGGACGGAGTGACCGGGTCGGACCCATCGGGGTTCGGAAGCAGCGTCTTGTCGTCGACTTCCTGCACGAGCCGTCCTCCGGAGGTAGGTTGCCGGCCTTTTAGGGGGCTGCGCCAGCCAGCGCAATGCGCCCCGAAAGCTTTCTCGGAAAATCGCCTGTCGGCCGTTCCTATAAAGGGAATCGGGCGCTTGGGACGAGACACCAAGCCGGGCAGAAGCGGTCAACAAAAAAGGCCCCGGTGAGGGGCCTTTTCGTCTTCGACACTGGAGTGCCGAAAATTGGTGCGGTCAAGAGGACTCGAACC
>JAJFBI010000408.1 GCA_020697385.1 Microvirga sp.
AAGAGAAGACGACGGAGCCACGGGACAACCGGTATGATCCGCAACGCGGCCCATTGGCTCGCCCTTTGGCTTGCGTGTCGATCATTCGCAGGTACTCGCTTCTGCGCGTTGAGGCATGTCCCCCGTCGGGGTGGAGGTCACGCGGTCTGCTTTTTCACGCGCACCGCTAAGCTGATTGACTGCACCTGAACGCGTTTGTGGAGGTCAATCACGTCCGTTGAGTGCGAAGGTCGTCGTCGTGCTCTGGAGATCTTCCTGAGGCTTTCAGCTTAGCGTTGCCGGTTCGAGCTGCGGCGCAGCTCATAAGGAAGGAGCACGCGGCCCAACGGCGTTCCCGGGGGGCGGGGCTCACCTACTTAACGTTTTGGGTATGGGCAGCCCTGACACGCACAACCGGGTGTATCGACTTGCCTTACGGCCAGTGAGACCCCGCTCTTCCGCCTGCTGCCGACATGCGGAGCGGCGATCCACACGATTGGAGAGCATCCCACGCAAGCCCTCGCGCGGCTTCGACCCCTCCCTTGTCTTCTCCCCTTCAGCTTCCGCCTGCTTCGATGCAGTTCCACGCTCCTGCGATTCTATCGCCTTGGCGGCAGCGTCACGGTGTCGTTGGGACGCTTGCAGCGCCTCCTTGGCATTCTCCCGCTCAGCGTCTTCCTGCTTCTGCCGGGCCTCCTGCTCCGTCGCCGCTATCGCTCGCTTCTGTTCTTCGGCAACGTCACGTTGTCTTTGAGCCTCTTGCAGCGCCTCCCGTTTCTGCCTTTCAGCCTCTTCCTGCTTCCGTCGGGCCGCCTGCTCCTTCTCTTCTCTCACTCGTTTTTGTTGCTCGGCGGCATCGCGTTTCCGTCGGGTCTCAGCCAGCGCGAGCTCCGCTTTCTCCCGCTCCCGCCGCTCAGCCTCTTCCCGCATTTGGCGAGCTTCCAGCTCCTTCTCCTCCTTGCGACGCTCCGCTTTGTACCGCTGCATCCGTTTGTCGAACTCCATTAGGTCACGTCTTGTTTGCTCAAGTACGGCATGAGGATTGACCAGTTCGACAGCCCGGACGGCGAGGCTACTTGCGAAGGAGAAAAAGACGCTGGCCAAGAGCACTGCAGTGAAGGCGAGGGAACAAGCCGTGACCCCACTTCGTGACGCGAGGACGAGCCTCGCTGGTTTCCGCGTCTTGCGCTTTTGGTTCTTAACCCTCTGACGAGCGCGTTGAATGTAGCGCACGAGCCATCTCCGGATCGCGTCGCGCAGCTGCATGTCCTTCGGGGTAAGGGGCGCATCGTCTTTCATGCGAGCAGAGAACTCATTCACATGGGCTACATAATGACAGCAAGTTGCCGCGCGGCGCTTTCGGAAACCCCGCTCGGAGGCCACTCGGCTCGGAGCGGGCTTTCTCTCTCTCTTTAAGCCATGACCACCCGCAGAAGCAGGTCGGGAGGGCGCGCAATGTTTCAGGCCGGGGACGGAAGTGCGCTGCTCGGCTCGATACAGGGTCTCCAGTCGCGCCGAGCGGGCTTCATCAGTAGTAGTAATACCGGCCCCGCCGCCAATATCTGCGGCGCGCCCGCCGGTATACGCGTCTAGCGGGACGGCGGTAGTACCGGCGGTAAACCCGACGGGCTCGACGGCGATAATATTGGGCAGGCTCGACCGCCACACCATCGAGTTGTTCACCAGTTACGTCGGTTTCGCCACCGTCTGAGTCGCGGCGCGCCGTTGAAGGCAGCGCATGGGCTGGGGTCGGTCCGCCGCTAGCGACACCAGCTGCCGCCGCAAGTCCGCCGATCAATCCGAGGAGGAATGTGCGTCTCTGCATAAATGTGTACTCCGTCTCGCCCCACGGACTGCACTTTACCTGCTCCTGCTCCACCGGCATAGGCGCCCTCAGCACTCAACCGCCCAAGCGCGGTTTGTCGCATTTCCCGGCGGGTCTTGCGACTTCGGGCAGCTTTTCCTCAGCTCGGGGTGAAGGTAACAACCCACCGGCCCAGGCGCGCGCCGCCTCTACCGTTGTCCTTTGCGCGCCGCTTTTCGGACCTGCTTGGTCGAAGCCCAATAGGCGTTCCCATACCCCCAGCCATAGGACGTGCTGTAATAGGAGCGGTACGCGTTAGAAGGCGGATAGCCGCCATAGCTGTATGCAGGATAGGCGTAGCCTGGGTAAGACCCGTAGCCCGTTGGATAGCCATATGCGGGATAGCTGTAGCCATATGAAGGGTAGCTGTCCGCGGGGTAGCTATAGCCGTAGGCGGGGGTGGCTAGCGCGCTACCGATCAGACCGCCGATTGCTAACCCGGCAAGTCCGGCTGCAACGGCGCCACCTCCGCCCCAACCCCAGGGACGATAGCCGCCGTAGTAAGCCACGCGTGGGCCGCCCCAACCTCCGCGCCAACCCCACGGGCGAGCCTCTGCTTCCGGAATGGCGGTCACCGCGGCAGTTGCCAGGCCGCCTGCAAGGACCAAAGCTGCGCTCTGACGCATGAGTAATACTCCTTCTTCGCCAGTGATTCTAAACGCCGCGGGCGCACGGGAGTTGCCCCTCAACGGGCGCGATTGTGATGGAGGAGATCCCACGGGCCTTCACCAGTTCGGCGCGGAAGGCGTGCAGACGCGCGCGCGGGTGGGATGACATACACGAACTTCGGCGGTTCGGCTGCTAAAGCTGCGTCTGCTCCGCCGCTTTCTGCGCAAGGCGCACCACACCGGCTGGAAACTCGGCTCCGGCCGCTTGGAGCAACCTGGCGGCATCTATGACGAGAGCGACATCGGGGCTCGCCCGAAACTCTTCTGTAGAGAGGGCGCCCTGCTCGAACGCCACGAGTATCCGATTCGCGAGACGGTCCGCTAGTTCGGCAACGCGGCTTAGTTCGGTGTTCATCCCTGGCCCGCTGCTGCGCGTGGGGGCGGGATTCGAGGCTTAGGGCCGAGGTCTAACGGAGCGTGTTGCGTACATTTCAAGGCAGGTCAGGACGTCAACATAGCTCGGTGAACCTCCTCCTACTCCTTCGAGGCTCACGCACTCCGTCCGCTGCTGCGTCGTGTGCCTCGTCCACACCTTCTCCAGTTGGGTGCGGGCAACCTTCTCTTCTTCCAAACAGCTTTGGTACGGCTTCTGAATTCCGCCCGACAGGCTCGGTGCGGCTCGGCATGTGGCTTCAATGTTAAAGTGAGGGATATCAGACGCGCTAACGGTCCCGAGTGGAAGCAGAACCGAGATGATGGAAGCGATCAGTCGGGCCGTCCCTATCATCTCAATAGCTCTCACTGTGGATCGGGCTCAAGTTGGCGCTACTCGGAGGCGAGGTCAAGGAGAGGTTGGGACCCCACGACACCCGACAATCCGCGCATAACGCCATTTCCCCGAGCGCAACGCCGGCATGGGCACCGCGTGACCCCTACTCGGACGGGGGACATGCCTCAACGCGCTACAGGCGTAGATTCGGATCGGTCTCCCCGCTAGTGATCCGACTGGGCAGAACGGCCCGGTCAGTGGAACTGAGCGCCACCACTTGTGCGCAGCAACCGGCTTACAGGAACACGAGAGCGGCAAACGGGAATAGCGCGGCTACAAGGAGCGCCAGCAAGAGCCACCGAAACAATCCACTGTTCGCGGGGCACGCGCTGCTCGCGAAAAAGGAGGGGCAACGTGAACCCGTCCCCAGTATGCCTGGCTAGCTAGAGCCCACCGGCACGGCTTCGAACTGGGTCTGCGCCTTAATGCGCGGGAAGCGAAGTTGCCGCTTTCGCCGCAGTGACCACTGGCGCAGATGGCTCAGGGACACCCACACCAGCCCCTCGGCTCCTTCTCGCTTGTGGTAGTCATACGCCGTGTCCGACCAGGGCAGGACCGCGTTTGTCTTATTGTCGAGAATGAAGTCACCTCTGTCGGTGCGCACCATCAGCACCGCGTGGCCAGCGCGAAGTTCATCGAGAACGACCGTCATGCGC
>JAJFBI010000409.1 GCA_020697385.1 Microvirga sp.
GCGCAGGCCGACGTAACGCGAACGCATCACGGCGAACACGGCTGCGGCATCGGTGGACGAGACGATTGCGCCGATGAGCAGCCCTTCGAACCACGACATGTTCAACGCTGTGGTGGCGAACCACCCGACCAGCCCGGCGGTTACGGCGACCCCGACGGTGGACAGACTGATGCCGATTCCCAGGACCCGCCGCACACTGGCCCATTCTGTGTCCATCCCGCCCGCAAAGAGAATGAAGGTCAGGGCGACCACGCCGAGGGATTGAGCCAACCAGGGATTGTCGAAGTGAATGCCTCCGGGACCATCGGATCCAGCCAGCATTCCGATACCAAGAAACAGGAGCAGCGCGGGGATACCCATGCGTCCGAACGCCTTGCTGGCGATCACGCTGAGCAGTAAGAGGCCTGCGGCGGCGAGCAGGAAATATTCAATGGTCAGGAGCATGGCGCGTCACCACTGCACGTGTGTTTTCCGGACCGTGAGGACGGGGCACCCCGATCGTCTCAGCAACTCCTCGGCTACGCTGCCGAGCGCGAGACGGTGCAGGCCCCGTCGCCCGCTCGTACCGAGAGCCAGGAGATCAGCATGCCAAACGCCGGCGTCCCTCAGAATGGCCTGGACCGGCTCTCCATCGAGACACTGGCCTTCCGCTTCCAGCCCACGTTGTCGAAGATCGTGCACCTGGGCGGCAATCTTCCGCTCCGCACGGGATTTTTCCGACGACGGACCGACCACATGCACCAGTCGGAACGTCGCGCCGAGGTTCAACGCCACACCGGAGGCGGTCCGGAGCGCCGCGTCGGCGGGGCGTGAAAAATCCGTTGCCATGAGCACGCGCTGGAGATGCACTCGTGCGGAATGTCGGGCGACGTCGCCCGCTAGGCCGCCGTGGACGGTCAGCACGGGGCAGGGCGCTTCCCGAACCAACGCCTCCGCCGTGCTGCCGATCCGCAGCCGATCCCAACCGATGCGTCCTTCGGTGCCCATCACGATCATGCCGGCGTGCGTCCGCTTGACGGCCTCCAGAATGGAGGAGACCGGATCGCCATAAAGCAACAGCGGCTGCCCGGATGCACCGCCGTCTCGAGCCGTGCGTACCAGACGGCCGAGCTCCAACAGGGCCGAGGTTCTGAGCGAACGGAGAAACCGGCTGTCCCGCGCTTCGCCTGAGCGATCCGTCGGGGTCTTGATGACATGCAGAATGTGAAGCCGTGCCTTGAAGGCTATGGCAAGCCTCACGCTATGGAGAAACGCCCGGCGAGCCGGGCGCTGGAAATCGGTAGGCAGGACAATGACCCGTGCCCCTTGGCGAACACCGGCATGTGTCATAAGTTCCTCATGGAGTTCTTCACCATCCTAGACGCCCGACAATAGAGAAGTATTGTGGGCGAATACAAGTTCCGACAGTGAAGAGCGCCTGCCAGTGCGCGCCCCTGCTAGCGACTCAGCGTCGGCTCGCCTCGCACGGCCAATTGCCCCTGCCGGGCATAATCGATCGCCTCGCCTAGAATCCGCGCCGCTTCCTGCGGCGCATGGAACCCTATCGAATTCTCCGCCTCCACGAAATCCACCATGAACTGTGCCTTGCGCTGAAGCCCGCGCGCCGGCGCGAGAGCGTCGTCGCTTCGGCCGCCTTTGCGAGCATGTAGGCATGACCACGTTCCTCGCGGAAATCATGAGCGAAGGCATAGCCCGCCCACATGGTTTTCAAGCGTGGATCTTCTTCGAGCTTGGATTGGGCAACCACCGAGCGGGGATCGGCCTTCGTCGGCGTCCGCGGGATTGCTTCGCTGCCGCAGAAGCGGGTCCGAACCTGGTCGACGGTTCTCGTGTAGGCGTCGTATTGAAACGGAAAATTCTTCCCCCACACGGCGGGGTCGTCGATGTCGTGGATCAATTCCACGCTCACGGCAGCGGCACAGATCGCGGCGCCGCGCTCCTCGTTAAGCAGTGAAACAATGATCGATCTTGGACTGCATCATAGCGACTCACTCCTCCTTTGCCTGTCGACTGCGTTTCAGCAGCAGCCAACCGAGGGTCCCCGCCACCGTCGAGGCAGTCAGGATACCCACTTTCGCAGGGGCATCGAGCGACGTCTTCCCGAATGCCAGCCCTTCGATGAACAGCGACATCGTGAAGCCGATGCCGGCCAGGAATCCCGTCCCAAGAATGTGGCGCCAGGTCAGGCCGGGCGGCATCGTCGCCAGTCCGACACGAATCGCGAACCACGACCCGACGGTCACCCCGACCGGCTTGCCGATAATCAGGCCGGCCAAGATGCCGAGTGCGACGGGATGACTCAACGTCGCCAGCGGGTCGCGTTCGATCGTGACGCCGGCATTGGCCAGTGCAAAGACGGGCAGAACGATAGCGGTGACCCAGGGGTGCAGGGCTTGTTCCAAGCGTTGGAGCGGAGTGCCCGCTTCGGCGGCTGCCTCTTGCATGCGGGAGGCCACGTTCTGCCTGGTCTTGCTGGCGAGCGGAGGACCGCCAGGCTCCATCGCCTTCTGAAACTTATCCAGTAGCGCGCGGCCGCGCGTAATGAATTCCTCCCCGGACAACCGTGTTCGTGCCGGGATCGTGAACGCCGCGAGAACGCCGGCAATCGTCGGATGAACACCGGACAAGAAAAATGCGAGCCACAACCCGCCGATCCCCAGAATCCCATAGACGAGAGGATGGCGAATACCGAGGGCGTTTGCACCGATGAGGGCCAATAGAAACCCGGCCCCCAGTTCCAGACTCACCCAGGAGATCTTGGAGGTGTAAAAGAAGGCGATGATCAGGACCGCGCCTAAATCGTCGGCAATGGCGAGAGCGACGAGGAAGACTTTCAAGGCCAGGGGCACCTGTTTGCCGAGTAAGGAGAGGATCCCCAGTGAAAAAGCGATGTCCGTAGCCATCGGGATCCCCCAGCCCTTGGCACCCGCTGTCCCCATATTGAACGCCGTGTAGAGCAATGCCGGGAGGATTGCTCCGCCAACCGCGGCGACAAGCGGTAGCGCAGCCTGTCGCAGGGAGGAGAGTTCACCAACCAACACCTCGCGCTTGATCTCCAAGCCGATGACGAAGAAAAACATCGCCATCAACCCATCGTTGATCCAGAGGACCAGGGGTTCCGTGAGCACGAAATCGCTTACTCCAAGCGTCACCGGAAGCCGCCGGAATGAGGCATAGGCCTCGGCCCATGGTGAGTTAGCCCAGAGAAGGGCAGTGACCGTCGAGAGCATCAGCAGGATGCCCGCCGCCGATTCGGCGTGAATGAACTTTTGAAAAGGCTCCACCACCGGCTGGATCAGCGGCGCTTGTTGGGAATCTGATTCCGTCCTGGTTTGTGGCGTTGCGCGATGTTTCAACGGATCATGCCTTATTTTGTCAGTAGTCTGGCCAGATTCACTCCGCTGGCAATCACTCCGATATGACTGAAGGCCTGCGGGTAGTTCCCGAGGAAGGCGCCGGTTGCCGGATCGATTTCTTCGGGCAGCAGCCCCAGCGTGCCGGCTCTCGCGCAGAGGGAGTCGTAAAGTTCCATCGCTTCGTCGAGCCGCCCTTGCTTCGCCAGATTGTCGACGAACCAGAAGCTGCACAGGAGAAAGGCGCCTTCATGCCCCGCGATGCCGTCGGGCGATTCGTCCGGCAGATAGCGGTAGATCAGCCCCTGCCCCGCCCCAAGCCGCTCCATGACGGCGCGTGTCGTTGCGACCATTTTGGGATGGTCCGCTGGGACGACCCGACGCAGCGGCAACGTCAGCACACTTGCGTCCAGCCCGCCGCCGCCCAAGTGTTCTGTGAAGGATTGCATCCCCGGGTCCCATGCTTCCGTCAGGATTGCCTGCTCGATCTCCTTGGCCGTTCGACGCCACGCGTCCGAGGAACCTGGCAGCTTGGCCCGGTCTGCCAGACGGGCCGCACGATCCAGCGCCACGTGGCA
>JAJFBI010000410.1 GCA_020697385.1 Microvirga sp.
GGATGCGATGACGAGCCATGGGCCTTACTCCTGCAAGGCCCAGCTCCCTGGTCAATCGTTAGCAGTCGGCCTGTCCGGCTGAAGGGGCGCACTCCAAAAAGCGGCCAAAGTTTTACGGAGTGAGGCTTATGTGCAGGCGTATAGCTTTCGTGGGCTTGAGCGCACTGCTCTCAATGTTCGTCGTGGGTCATGCCACCGCGCAAACCTCTGGTGCGAATTGGTTGGAGCGATCCCGCCTCAGCACATTCCTCCGAGTTTCACTCGCCCGGGCGTGAACCCTTCACAACGAGACGAGCCGGCGATTGAGGAAGAAGATCGACCGAGAGCAGGCGCTGTTTCGAAGCGAACTCGGGAAGCTGACAGCCAAGGTGATGGGACAGCTACACAGGGAAAGAAGACTGCCTCAGCGAAACGCACGCGGAGCGACCGCTTGGGCACTGTTCGTGCGACTTGGTATCAACACCGTGGTCGCACTGCGACCGGCGAAAAGTTCAATCCGGAGGGCCGCACTGCCGCTCACAAGACGCTGCCGCTTGGCACACGCCTGCGGGTGGTCAATCGGCAAACCGGCCGGTCTGTTATCGTGCGGGTCAATGACCGCGTTCCGCGCACGGCCAAGCACCCGGTTGACCTCTCGCGGGGGAGTGCGCGCGCGCTCGGAATCGCGGATGCGGGAGTGGCCTCAGTGGCTCTTCACGAACTGCGTTGAGGAGCGATTGCCGGGGCCAATCCGGCGTAACGCGGCGTTTAGATTCCGCTTGCGCACGACCAAAGTGGATCCCGACTTCCTCCCCAAGTTTATAGGCCCGGCCGGGCGCGTCGTGGCGGAAGGTCAAGAACCCGGGATATGAGCGGTGCTGGGAACCATGCCCCCTGCAGCGTCGCGCCCGTGATCGGAACGCCTGGTCGAGCCGAGTCAGATTTGCGTCTGCTCGGCGGCCTTCTCGGCGAGTCGGCGCATATTCGGGGGAAACTCAGCTCTGGCCTTCTGGAGCAGATTGGCCGCGCCCAGAATGAGGGCGAGGTCAGGACTATCCCGAAACTCCTCAGTGCTGAGCTCCCCCCGCTCGAGAGCGTCAAGGGTGCGCTCAGCGAGGCGATCCGCGAGGTGGGCGACACGATCCAGCTCAGAGGTGCTCATAACTCGGCCTCAGAGGAGCATAGGCACGGTTCCTTGAACCCGCCGGTGAGAGGAAAGGGCGGCCGGAGCCGCCCTGGAATTGCGAGTGGTCGTTCGTCAGGTACGCCCCGACAGAACTTGCGAAGTTTACGCTCTCGCTGGGCCGGGTCGATCGATCTGACGATAGATTGGGCATAGCGGGGATAACCCCGGAGCGGGCGGTCGCCGGAGCTGTAGGGGCTTCCTAGAAGCTCAGAATCTCCCGTCGGGCGGGAGATTCTGGACAACCGGGCCGGCGGCTAGAGGAGCAAGCGATCAAGCAGCCGCGCTGTGATGAGGCCGAGCAGGATCGCGATGGCGAGAAAAAGCCACTTCGATCGCGTGTCCCGCGGGTCAGTTTCCTCGTGTCTTCGCGATCGCGAAATATCATTTGGGCCGCGTTCCTGGGAAAAAGGGAAAGCCGGCCGCGGTACATCCGCGCGACCGGCCCTCATGCAAGCAAGGCGATCTTCGTGCCAGTCGAGCCCGTCACTTGGCTGGAGTGGCTGCCGATGACTGAAGAGGCTGATCCTGCCTCAAGCAGTTACCTTAACGCCTGGGCAGGCCCTGGCATGGTCCGAGAGGTGGACGAGACATTAGGGCAGCTGCCTGCTCTAACCCTCGCTGTAGGAACTGAAGATGAGAATTAGAGTTTGTTTCCCTGACGACTGGCAACGCACCGAGTACGGCGATTTGGTTACTGTTCGTGCGGCTGGTTTCAGCACCCCGGCCGGCGCTGAGGAATTCGCTAATGTCTAGGCGAGTATCCTGGGCTGGTATTGTGAGCGTTCTGCTGGTCCTTGTGACTGGATCGGGTCCTGTCAGCGCTCAAGAACCCCGCCGCAACATGTTCGATGGGCTTTTCGGTCCACCTCTTCGAACTCCCCCCAGCTTCTCCCGTCCGCAAGCAACCTTGCCGGGGACGATTCTCCTGGACTCGTTACGCCCGCAGCCAGATGAGGTCGACAACTCTGCCGCAGAGAACGAAGCTCCACCCGCACCTGCCGAGCCCGAACAAGCTGACTCGACGGCGACGGCGCAAGCCCACGAAGGCACATCCATCTCCGGCCCCGCACCCCAGCACCGACCAGACGCGGTGAAGGAACGCTCCGTTCAAAAGCGATTTGGCGCGCCGTCGTCGCAGGTACGTCCGAACCGCCGTTCGGGCGCGAGGCCGATAATCCGGCGCCTGGAAGCAAAAAGTCGCGCTGAGGCTAGCGGAACAACGCGGGCAAATCGCGAAGCACGCGGGAGCGCGGCAGCGAGAACCGCGAGCGTGCGCGGCCCGCGACTAATCGGGGGCCGCCGCCCGCCCGGACAGTCGCTCAAGAAAGCGGACGCGGTGCTGCGGTTCTCGGGGGAAGCTACGCTTGCGCCGCGTGCAGCCCCTGCGCTACCGCACAGCCTTACGCCGAGACACGCACGGTGATGGGCTCAACGCCGTGCAAGCACCCCGGCTGGTCCGGTATCAACGGTCGTGATCACACGCCCCGCTCGATCAAGCTCGCAGCGCACCTTACTGCGCGTGACCTCGTGAACGCCCCGAACTCGATAAATAGCTCGCACGTCTAGGGGAGCGATTACCCGCCCGTTGGCGCGTCTCGGCTTCCCATCGCCCACAACTTCCATCGAGGCCAAATCGTGTGGCTGTGCAAGTCGCATTAGGGCGTCGCGGCAGGCGCTTACCATGCGTTGCGATGTGCCAGGTCTAGAAGAAAGAGGTTGCTCGACGGTTGCCACGTCATTACGAGCTCCGCCGACCCACCCATATGTGGAAGTGTGTTGCCAAGTCTCATAAGGCTGTTGACTTGCAGATACTCCGACCGCGGTGGCGAGCGCGGCGGCAACGACAATGAAAGCCGGAGATGCAGTCACTGGCGTGGCTACGAGTATCGCGGCCAAGCTAAGCGGTCCAGCGTAGGATGCTTTCATTGATCGCGTTCCGACCTTGAAATCCAGCCGCTTTTCATTCCATGGAAGTCGAGGGCCGGCTTTCGTTATTTAGAACCGGAGCTCACACTGCCGGTCACGATCGCGTCCTGAGACGCAGCGGAGGGCAGCGTCGATAGCGCCATTTGGGCCACGAGATCCGAGTCGAATAGGTCCTCAAGCACCGAGCCGTCGGCGAACTCGACGGTCTTGATGCCTGAACGAAAGTCGAAAAAAACCCAACGTGGAACTCGGGAGGGCTTTTCCGGTGTGTCGTCTGGGAGCGATTGGGCGATCGCGGTCTGTGCGCTCTCGTGCGGGCCGAACGGCGTCGGAGAAAACACGCGATCGGAAGTGGACTGGGCTAGTGCCGGGGCTGTCACCGCAAGCAAGAGAATCGGCGGCATAATCGTGAAAGCACGCGCGGCGAAGGCCACGGCAGTCGATCTCCAGTTCGGCGGACAACGCTGAAGCTAACGGGAGGTTCCCTGTGGAACGTAGGAGTTCTTCTGCCATCAGCTTCCGTTCAACCGCTCGTCGCTGACGCGCTGGCGCCAGCGCAGCTCGTCGCGCTGATCCAGGCGAGCATGGCCGGCGCCGCCAAGCCCGGACTTCCGGCATTGTCGCGGTAGAGAACCTGGCCTGATGCCGTGAGGGACAGAGCCTCGATTGTACGCTTTCCTGCTGTAGCGAGGAAGGTGAGCGAGTCAGGTTTCATAGGCGGTCGCGGAGCAAGGTTGAGCTGGCCCGGCCTCCGTCCGAGGGGATCGCCAGCCTCACCGCAGCTGGATGAAGAAGAAGCCGCCGAAGCCGATCACGACGAAGACGCCGCCGATCAGTCGC
>JAJFBI010000019.1 GCA_020697385.1 Microvirga sp.
GCCCTGACTCTTCTGCCCGAACAGCAGGTGACCGATCTGCTCCAGTTCGAGCGCAAGACCGGCGAGACCCCAGACGATTTCAGCTCGATCCGCGACGAACTGGCCCGCCGCCGGGTCGAACGGGCCTCACTCGACAGCAAGACCACTGCATCGGCAGAGGATCTCGCGGCGGTCGAGCGGCTGATCCGGAACACCAATGAGGCCGGCCCCGTGTTGATCCTCGGCTGGTACAACTACCACCATGGCAATCCGGCGCGGGCGCTCGAGCTGTTCAAGACGGCCCTCGACCGCAACGGCGCCGCCAAGGCGGCGGAAGGCTATGCCATGTCCCTGCGGGCGCTTGAGCGGCTCACGGAGGCCGAAGCCTTTGCCTATGAGTGGCGCGAGCGCGCTCCCGAAAACATGAAGATCTACCTGGACATCGCCACGGCACTGCTGAGCCAGGATCCCGCGCTGCGGCTCGACGCTCGGGTGGTCGCCAGGATCGTGCCAGTCGTGGCGGCGCAGCGCTTCCCGGATGGTGCTCAGGCCTTGGGCTGGTATTCCTACAACACGCAGCAGATCCGAACCGCGCGGGACTGGTTCCGTACAGCTCTCGGCTGGAAGCCCGACGACGAGCCCTCGGCCTACGGCCTGGCCCTGTCGACGCAGCGCCTGAACGAGCGTTCCGCCTTCAACGCGGTTGTCGCCCAATGGCAGGGCCGCTCCGAGCGCATCGCCGATCTCGCGGACGGCGCCAGTCCCGGCTCCCGGCGGCGATCCGCCACGGTCCAACCCCCGGCTGAGGTGGATGCCGCGCCGCGCCAGGTCACTATGGAGCGCGTCGAGGTCGAGCAGCCTGTGATCCGGACCGAGACGGCGGCGCGGCAGCGGCAATCCGAGGCTCGCTCCGCCCTGGGGCGCAGCTGCGTCATGACGCGCAATCCCGCCGGCCTCTCGGGTGACGCAGCTCTCACCCGCGCCTGGTGCCTCATGGAGATCAACCGTCCCATGGAAGCCGTTGCCGCCTTCGACCGAGCAATCGCCACCGGCAGCGGTCGCGCCCGCGAGGAGGCGGCTTACGGCAAGTCCCTGGCCTATCTGCGCAAGAACCTGACGTCGGAAGCCGCCATCGCGGCCGCCGAGGTGCCGCAGACCCGTTCGCGCCAGATGGAGCTCGGGGCGTCGATCCTGACGCAGCGGGCGCTGGCCGCCTACCGCGACAAACGCTACGTGGAAACGCTTCTCGCCCTGAGCGAGCGGGCGCGGCTCGTCCCGGAGCAGAACGATCTTCTGCTGATTCGCGGCTGGTCCTATTTCAATCTCGGCCGCTACAAGGATGCCGAGCAGGTCTTCCGGGCCGTCCAGCGGACGGGTCACTCGGAAGAGGCCAGCATCGGCCTGAACGCCGTTCGCGAAGTCACCGATCAAGTATCCCAGTAGCCTGATAGCGCGGTTGCCGGGGGCGGTCTGTTGCCTATCTAATGTTCACCCAAACCTTCGACTCCTTCCCAAAACCGGCATCCGGCAATCTGATCCATGGCGAGCCTGCAGATCATCATCTTCGACGTGTGCGGCACTGCCTGTGCCCTGCACCGGAGCGCCGTGCGCGAGTTCCTGCCCCTGCCTCGCCTGTGGCGCCCCCCGGCTCTGCCCCGACCGGTGGCCGGGTTCTTCAATCTCGCCGGGGATGCGGTTCCTGTCCTGCGGCTCGACGTGCTGTTCGGGCTTCAGAAGGGCCAGGACGATCCGGAGGCCGATCTCTACCGCCACCTGATCCTGCTCGGAAACGGCGGCACCGCTGGCCTGAGCGCGCTCCTGGTCGACCGCGTTCTGGATGTAGCGACGGTGAATACCACGCAGCTCTCGGACGTTCGGCAGACGGAGACCCTGAACGGCTGCGTCGAAGCGGAGGTCACCTGGGGCAACCGACTCGTTCATCTCCTCTCCGCCGACCGGATCCTGTTGGCGGAAGAACAGCAGGCCCTCACGGAGCTCGGACGCCAGGCGCAGAACCGCCTCGACGAATGGGCGGTGCCGGCCTGATGGCCGCACGGCCCGATCCTGTTCCGCTGCTCGACCCCGGCTTTCCTCACCTGAAAAGCCGTGTGATCGAGCGCACGGGACATTTCTACTATCAGGACAAGGACGATCTCCTGTGGGAGCGCGTGCGCAAGCGTCTGCGCGCCACGGGCCTGTCCGACTCCAGCGCCTATCTGACCCTTCTCGACGATCCGATCTCGGGCCCGGCCGAGTGGGGGAAGCTCGAGGCCGAGATCACTATCGGCGAGACCTTCTTCTTCCGCTACGCGGAGCAGTTTGCAGCCCTGCGCGAGACCATCCTGCCCGAGATCATCGCCAGGAGGGCCTCCACCCGGCGGCTGCGGATCTGGAGCGCCGGATGTTCCACCGGAGCCGAGCCCTATTCCCTGGCCATTCTCGCGAACGAGATCCTCGGCGAGAGCCTTGGGGCGTGGCGTGTCAGCATTCTCGGAACCGACATCAACGACAGCGTCCTGAAATCGGCCCGGCAGGCCCGGTTCGGCAAATGGGCGTTGCGCTCCATGCCGGATGAGCAGCGTGACCGGTATTTCGTGAATACGGGCAAAGAGCAGTGGGAGGTGCGGCGGGAGTTCCGTTCCCTGGTGCGCTTCGAGCGGCACAACCTGCTGAGCCTTCTCGACGGGACATCGCCACTTGAGATCGCCGACTTCGACCTGATCCTGTGCCGGAACGTGTTGATCTACTTCCACCCCGACACAGTGACCCAAATTGTCGGGGCTTTGCGCGACCGTCTGGACGACGACGGTTGGATGCTGCTGGGCCATGCCGAGCCCAATCCCGTCTTCTCGACGATGATGCAGACCCTGAACCTGCCGGGAACGGTTGCCTATCGGCGTGGCGCCGTCACTGCACCTGCGCCTGCTCCGCAGCAGTTGAAGACCACCCTGCAGGACTGGAAACCGCTCCTGCCCGAGCTGAGACCTGCCGCCCCGGTCCAGGGCTCAACCCGCCTGCGCCCTGCGAAGGCTGGACGACAAGCGTCGTCCCCTCCCGCTCCTCAAGCTACCGGCGACCTCCTCGGCGATATCCGCGCACGTGCCAATGCTGGCGACTTCACTGCGGGGGCGGACCTCTGCCGGAAAGCTCTTGTCACAGAGCCGCTGAACGCCGCGCTGCATTTTTACCAAGGACTCATCCTGCGGGCATTGGGGCGGCCCGACGAGGCTGAGAAAAGCTTCCTTAAAAGCCTTTATCTCGATAAGAACTTTGCCATGGCTCATTACCATCTCGGACTCCTGCTGCTTGCCGCTGGGAGACCGGTCCCCGGGCGGCGCTCTCTCACCCATGCGGCCCAGAGCGTCGCGACGTTGGCTGACGACCACCCGCTCGACGAAGGGGACGGGGTGACCGCGAGGGAACTGCGTGAGTTGGTCCGCATCCACCTCGACATTGCAACGCCCTCAAAACGGAGGGCATGACCATGGCGAGATCGGTGCGGCGCAAGCTGAAGCAGATCGCAAGGGGCAGGATCCGTTCGATCGAGGAGCGGGTGCAGCATATCCTTGATGCGAGAACCGAGAGCCTTGCGTCGCGGCGCAAGGATGTGGCCTCTCCGGCACAGGCCCTGCCCCGCGCCCTCGTCTGCGGCTCAGGCAGCGAGCGCTTCGGAATCCCGATCGAGGCCGTGGCCGAAGTGCTGCCACCTCAAAAGTACATGCCTGTTCCGGACGGGCCGCCGGCACTGGTCGGCCTGTTCGGCCGAGGCGGGCGGCTGGTGAGCGTGATCGACCTGGCGCTCGCGCTGGGCATCGAACCGTCCTCCGCGAAGGACGGAGACCCTCACTTCGTCCTGCTCCGCCGGGACCAGCCGCAGGTGGCTCTCAGAGTCGAACGCGCCCACGCGGTCGCCGACATCCATCTCCTGACGGGTGAGGAAGCCACAGGCTTCCGGAACGATGCGGTGACCGGCTATGCCCGCGTGCACGACATCGCCGGCGATTCAGGCGATACCCTGTCCCTTCTCGATACCGAGCGCCTTCTGCGCCCCTTTCTGTCCTCTTCCTCTGTTCCTGGAGTCTGACGTGACGATCTCGATCGCCAACCGCATTCTTCTCGGCTTCGCCGCTATCGTCGCTTTGATGATCGGGCTGAGTGTCTACTCCATCAACCGGCTCGACGAGGTTCGCCAGACGACCGAACGGATCGTGTCACGCGATATCTCATTGATACGCCAGCTGGAGATCATCGACGACGATCAGAACGTCATGCGCAGCCTGCGACAGCAGATCATGGCAGGCTACCTGCTTCGCGCCCTTGGCCAGCAGGTTTCCTTCGAGGACCGCATTCAGGAATGGACCAGGCAGGCTGCGAAGGCGGAGTCGGATATTGCCCAGGCTACGGCCATGGCGAGCGGCTTCGCCGCACAATCGATTTCCGTGGAACGCGGGACCAGTTGGAATCGGATTGTGGAACTGCTCAGGGAAGCAAGTGAAGGACTTCGCCAGCTGCGAACCGCAAGTGAACGGCAATTTGCGGAGCTGCAGAGCGGTGATCTTGCCACCATGCAGAGAACGCAGGCAATCCTGGATGCGCGACGCAACGATTGGGTCAGAACCCTCGACAGCGCCAGGGCCGTTCTGGCCGAGGCCAATGCGATCGGGCAGCGGCAGGCCGGCGAGATCTACGAGAGGAGCCGGACCTCGATCATCGTCGCCCTCGCGGGCACCGCGTTGCTCAGCCTGATCATGAGTTACCTCTTGCGATCGTCCATCATCACACCGCTCAATGCCTTCATGAGCTTCGTCGAGCGCGTCGGACGCGGCGAGCTGGGTGGCCAGATGGCCGTGGTCGGCAAGGATGAGATTGGGCATCTCGGATCCACGCTCAACTCCATGGTCGAAGGCCTGCGGCAGCTCGCGCGGCAGAGCCGTGAGGCGACCGAGAACCTGAATGCGGCCGCAGCGGAGATCCGCGCTTCGACCCAAGAGCAGGCAGCCTCCGTCGAGGAGCAGCTCGCTGCCGTTCAGGAGACCGCCGCAACCGTCGACGAGATCACCCATTCGGGCGCGCAGATCGGCAAGCGAGCCCAGGAGGTGATCGCCTCCGCCCAAGCCGCCGCGCAGACCAGCATGGCGGGCCTTCAGGCGGTCGACGACACCGCGCGCGCCATGGATGCAATCCGCGAGCAGGCCGAGGCAGTGGCGGAAAACATCGTGGCGCTCAGCGAGAAGACGCAGGCCGTCGGCGAGATCATCGCTTCCGTCAACGACATCTCCGAGCGCACGCATCTTCTGGCGCTGAACGCCGCCATCGAAGCGGCCGCCGCCGGGGAGAACGGCCGCAGCTTCGCGGTGGTCGCGTCCGAGATGAAGACGCTGGCCGATCAGGCCAAGGATGCGACCACGCAGGTGCGCTCGATCCTGGGCGACATTCAGCGCGGCATCAACTCGTCCGTGATGCTCACCGAAGAGGCCGTCAAGCGCGTGACCGCCGGCAAGGAACGCACGGACATCACGCAGCAGACCATTACCGGCATCTCAGGCCAGATCCAGGAAAGCGTGCAGACCTTCCAGCAGATCGTGGCCTCGACGAACCAGCAGCAGCTCGGCATCGAGCAAGTGATGGGCGCGCTCCAGAACATCCGTCAGGCGAGCCAGCAGACGGCCGCCGGCACCCGTCAGCTCGACACGGCGGCGGCCAACCTCTCCCAGCTCTCGCAGCAGCTCCTCGGCCTTGCCGAGCGCTACCGCCTGTAACAGGGCGGAACCGGAGTTTGAGCGCATCGTGACGGATATCCGCAAACAGCTGCTGGCGGCCTTCGACGCGGAGCATCGGGAGCATCTCGATGCGATCCGAACCGCGCTCGATCATGCGGGCCGTGGCGAGATCGACCTAACGGATGTCTTTCGCCGGGCGCACAGCCTGAAGGGTGCGGCCCGCGCCGTCGACATGCCTGCCGTGGAGGAGGTTGCGCACCAGCTCGAAGCACTTTTCTCGCAGGCGCTCGAAGGGCAGCAATCCCTCGACGAGCCGACAATCGCCACGGTGCGGAAAAACCTCGATACGATCGAAGATCTCGTCGCCGGTATCTTGAATCCGCCTGCTGCTCCGGCGCCCGTGCAGCCCGCGCCGGCATTGGCGACGGCGCCTCGCGAACCGGAGCCCCTACCTCCGAAAGCCGACCCGGTTACCGACACCGGCAGCAGCGCATACCTGCGCGTCTCGGCCGAGCAGATGGAGGAACTCTCCACCTCCATGCACCAGTTGCTGACCATGCTGCAGGCGAACGAACGCCTGGATGACGACTTGCGGCAGATCGAGCTTGAGATCCGCGGCTTGCGACGGGGCTGGGACCAGCTGCAGGGGCCGATGAGCGCATCGGGCATGGCCATGGGGCAAGGGTTCGGTGCGACCCGGCGCAGCGCCGCGTCGTTCGCCACGCGCCTGCGCGATTTCGACCAGGATCTGAAAGGTCTGTTTCGCAGACTCTCCGCCCTGACCCGCGAGCGGCGGCATGCGAGCTGGTCCATCGATCAGACCGCCCGGCAGGTCCGCGAGAACATCGACCGGGTGTCGCTCGTCTCCGCCGAGACCGTGTTCGGCGGTTTCGGGCAGATGGTGCGCGAGATTGCCCGCAAGGCCGGCCGGGATGTGCATGTGCGCAGCACCGGCCTCGACATTCAGGTGGACCGGCAGGTGCTTCAGGCCCTCAAGGATCCCGTGATGCATCTCCTGCGCAATGCGGTGAGCCATGGCGCGGAGCCCCCCGAGGAGCGGATCGCCAAGGGCAAGCCCGAGCGGGCGGAGGTCACCCTGGAGCTGGCCTCGCGGGGTGGCCGGCTCGTGATCAGCATCCGCGACGACGGACGCGGCCCCGATCTCGCCCGGATTGAGCATGTGGCCGTCGAGCGCGGACTGCTCCAGCCCAGGGCTCCGGGGCACCCGCCGCCGATGATGGATCAGCTCCTCGCCCTCGTGTTCACGCCTGGATTCTCGACCGCAGGCGAAGTCGACAGGCTGTCGGGCCGCGGCATCGGCCTGTCCGTGGTGGCGGAAGCGGTCCGCAAGCTGCAGGGGTCCGTTCTGCTCCGGCCCCGCTACCCGCACGGTACGGAGGTTCTGCTGAACGTGCCGTTCACGGCCGCCCGCCAATCGCTACTGCTGCTCGAAGCCGAGGGCCGCATGCTCGGGCTGCCCGCCCATGCGGTGGAGCGCCTCCTGCGCCTGCGTACGGAGACCCTGGAGAGCGTGGAAGGCCGCCCGGCGGCTCGGATCGAGATCGGGGGGCAGGACGTTGTTGTTCCGGTCGTCGCCCTTGCTGCCCTGACAGGATCCCCCAATGCCCCCCTCCCCACCGAGGCCGGTCACGTGAAGGCCGTTCTCGTGCGCCACGGCTCCCGAACCTGCGCCCTTGCGGTCAACGCGTTCCATGACGTGCGGACGATGCTCGTCAGCGACGTTCAGGCCATCGGATTGGATGATACGGTCTCCGGAACCGTGCTCATGGAAGATGAGATGCCGGCGCTCGTGCTCAGTCCGGACCGGCTGATCGAGCACTGGATCAGAAACGAAGGCAGGCTTGCGGCCGCCAGCCCGGGTTTCGCCCGGTGGGCCCAGGAGGAAGAGCGCCAAGCCCGCACGATCCTCGTGGTCGACGATTCCATTACCACCCGCACCTTGGAGAAGAGCATCCTGGAGGCACAGGGCTACGAGGTTCTTCTCAGCGTCGACGGCCTCGACGCCCTCCATATGCTACGCTCGGGCGAGGCCCTGATCGATCTGGTGATCGCCGACGTGGAGATGCCGCGCATGGACGGCTTCGGCCTGCTGCAGGCGATCAAGAACGACCCGAGGCTGTCCGCCCTCCCGGTGATCCTGATGACGTCCCGCGCCGACCCGGAGGATGTGCGCAGGGGTCTCGATCTCGGTGCGAGCGCCTATATTACCAAGCAGAAGTTCGATCAGCGCGAGCTGCTGGCCACGATCGGACAGGTGTTGTGAGTTCCGGGTGATGAGCATGGCGCTGCAGTCTCGGGTTCGGGTGATGGTCGTCGAGGATTCCCTCGTCGTCCGTCAGCTGCTCGTCCATATCATCGCCAGCGACCCGCGCCTTGTTGTGGCCGCCGCCGTCAGCTCGGCGGAAGAGGCCCTGCGGGAGATCGGCCGCGTTCGGCCGGACGTGATCTCCATGGATATCCGCCTTCCGGGAATGGACGGACTGGAGGCCACCCGCAGGATCATGGCGGAACACCCGACGCCCATCGTGGTCATTGCCAGCAGCATCGAGGATTCCTCGCTCAAGATCTCTATGAATGCGCTGCGGGCCGGCGCCCTCACGGTGGTGGAGAAGCCCGTGGGCCTCTCCAGCGACGGCTATGCCGCCATTGCCAGCACCATCTGCACCCAGCTCTACATCATGAGCCAAGTGCCCGTGGTCCGGCAGCGCTCGTTCGTGCCCTGGCGTGAGGCGGCCGCACCCCGGCGCGAGCCGGAATGGAGCGCGATGCGCCCGAGCATCATGGGAATTGCCGCATCGACCGGTGGACCGCCGGCCCTTGCGAAGGTTCTGGGCGCCCTGCCGCCGGACTTTCCCATGCCGATCCTTCTTGTCCAGCATATGGGCGCTCCCTTCATGGAGGGCTTCGCCTCCTGGCTGAACGGGCTGGTATCCCTCGAGGTCCGTCTCGCCCAGGACCAGGAGATCCCGAAACCGGGCCAAGTCTACGTCGCGCCCGGCGACCGGCACCTGCTCCTCTCCTCCGCGGGCACCCTGAAGCTGAGCGCGGAGCCGCCGCTCGGCAACCAGCGCCCCTCGGCCACCATGCTGTTCCAGTCGATGGCGCACTCCCTCGGCCGCAGAGGCCTGGGTGTGATTCTCACCGGCATGGGCGAGGACGGCGCCCAGGGCCTCGTCGAGCTGCGCCAGGCCGGAGGCTATGCGGTGGCAGAGGACGAAAGCACCGCCGTCGTCTACGGCATGCCGGCAGCCGCCGCGCGCATGGGCGGCGTCAATGTCAGCCTTCCCCTCGACCTGATCGCACCCCGCGTCCTGCGCCTGGCCCGAGGAGAGAGCGAATGAGCGCGGGGCCCATGGGGCAGGCGGCCGAAATCCTGCTTGTCGAGGATTCGGAGACCCAGGCGCTGCAGCTGCGCCACATGCTGGAGACGAACGGTTTTCATGTGTCCTGGCGCTCGACCGCCGAGGCCGCCCTCGACGGGCTGAACGAGAGGCTTCCTGATCTCGTCATCGCCGATTATCACCTGCCCGGCATGAACGGTGACGAGCTGACCCGGCAGATGCGCCTGAACGTTCGCACCCGCGCCATTCCGGTCATCATGCTCACGCAGGCCCGGGAGCGCACCGTCGAGCGGCAGGGCCTCGAGAGCGGGGCCGACGCCTACATCTCCAAATCCGCCGAGCAGGAGTTGATCATCCTGCGAATCAAGGCGCTGCTACGCCGACGCCCATCGCTCATCAGCGACGAGCAGGAAGAGCGGCAATCGCCCAGTTTCGGGGCCTTCCGCCGGGCCTGCATCCTGATCGTGGACGACAGCCTCACGCAGCGGACCTATCTCCAGAACATGCTGACCCATGAAGGCTATGCGGTCACGGTAGCGGCGGATCCCGCCGAGGCGCTCCGGCTGATGCGCTCTGCGGACGGGACCTGGGACTGCATCCTGGTCAACCTGCTCAGTCCGAATTTCGACGGCATCGAGCTGTGCCGTCAGTTCAACGTCCACCGGGGCTTGGCGCCTCTGCCGGGAACGGACGCTCCGAGTTTTGCCATCGTGGGCCTCGGCAATGAGGAAGGCGGGCAGCTCATCGCCCGAGCCTTTGCCGCAGGGGTCGACGATATCGTGCCTACGAGCATCGAGGCCGACGGGATGCGGGTGCGCATCCGCGCGCTCGTCCGGCGCAAGCTCATGCAGGACGAGAACTGGCGCATCGAGGCGGAGCTGCGCGAGCGCGAACTCGCCCTTGCCCGAGCCCGGGCCGAGGCGGCCTCGGCCGAGGCGCTGGCCAAGGCGAACCGCGAGCTGGAAGAGGCCAACGATCTCCTGAAGGGAACTCAGGCCCAGCTGGTCCAGGCCGCCAAGATGGCGTCGCTTGGCGAATTGGTGGCGGGCATTGCCCACGAGATCAACAATCCCCTGGCTTTCATTCAGGCACACCAGGGAACGGTGGAGCGTCTGCTCGACGAGATTGCCGCCAAACTGCCGCCGGAGGCGGGGCTGGAGCGGCAGGTTCAGAAATCCCGCGACCGGATCGGCGCCATGAAGCTCGGGCTCGGCCGAATCCAGGAGCTCGTCCTGAACCTCCGTCGCTTCTCGCGGCTGGACGAAGGCGATTTCCAGACCGTCAACGTGCCCGAATCGATCGAGACCGTGCTGGCCCTCCTGGGCCACAAGCTGGGCACCCGAATCGACGTGCGCCGGCGCTACAACGCGGTTCCGGACCTTTACTGTTCGCCCGCCCTGCTCAACCAGGTCGTCATGAACATCGTCGGCAATGCCGCCGATGCGATCAAGGGAACCGGCGGCATAGACATTGAAACCGAGAGCAACGAGACAACCTATACGATCAGGATCAGCGATACGGGACCGGGAATCCCACCGGAATTGCGAGAGCGCATCTTCGAGCCTTTCTTCACGACCAAGCCTGTCGGGTCTGGAACTGGACTTGGCCTGGCCATCGCTTATAGCGTCGTTCAGGCCCACAAGGGGTCGATCACGGTGATTGAGGGGCCGGCCGGCGGGGCCGGCTTCATCATCACGATCCCGAGGCAGATTGTTTCATGACCTTGCCGAGCGAGCTGAATCCAACGAATGGCACGATCCTGGTCGTCGACGACGAGCCGGACATCCTGATCGCCCTCGAAGACCTCTTCGAGAACGACTACCGGGTGCTGACGGCCTCGTCTCCTACCCAGGCTCTGGACATCCTTCGGCATGAGCCGGAAATCGCCATCATCATCTCGGACCAGCGCATGCCGGAGATGCAGGGCGACGAGTTCCTGGCAAAAGCCCGGAACGTCTCGGATGCGGAAGCCATCCTTCTTACGGGCTATGCGGATCTGAAGGCGGTCATCGGCGCGGTCAACAAGGGCCGCATCATGGCCTACGTGCCCAAGCCCTGGGATCCCGACGCCCTCTCCAACATGGTCGCCACCGCCTATCAGCGGCGCATGCTGGCCCGGGAACTCGACACCGAACGCGCGCTTCTGCACGGCCTGATGGAGAGCACGGGCGACCTGATCTCGTTCAAGGATCTGGAAGGCCGCTTCGTGCGCCTGAACGCCAGCAAGGCCAGGAGCCTCGGAGGCAGGGCCAGCGACTGCCTGGGTCGGAAGGAAAGGGATTACATCTCGCCTGAGCGGGCCGGGATGATCGAGGAGGCGGAGCGCCGCGCTATTCAAGCGCGCCAGCCCGACGAGGTGATTGAGGAGCGCACCTTGCCGGACGGCAAGACGCAATGGTTTCTCATCAATCACATCCCGATCCTGGATGAGCAGGGCAGCGTCACCAATCTGGCCACCATCGAGCGCGACATCACGGAGCGCAAGCTGATGGAGATGCGCCTGCGTCAGGCCGACAAGATGCAGGCACTGGGCACCCTCGCCGGGGGCGTGGCCCACGACTTCAACAATCTGCTGATGGCGGTGCTCGGCAGCCTGGACCTTGCCTCGCGCCGGGCTCCCGACGACCCGCGTCTGACGCGCCTCCTGCAGAACGCCACCTATGCGGCCGAGCGGGGCGCATCCCTGACCCAGAGGCTCCTGAGCTTCAGCCGCCAGCGGGACCTGAGATTGCAGGCCGTGAACGTGAATCAGGTCATTACCGGCATGAGCGACCTGCTGACCCGCACGCTCGGCGGCGTGATTCGGATCGAGCGGGATCTCACGGATGAGCTCTGGGCTGCCATGGTCGACCCGGACCAGCTGGAACTCGCCATCCTGAACCTGTGCATCAATGCCCGCGATGCCATGGCCGAGAACGGGGTTCTCACCCTCTCGACGCGAAATGAGGCCATCGAGGAAGGTCGGGTCACCGATCTCGCTGGCGGAGATTACGTGGTGATCTCCGTGGCCGATACCGGCAGCGGCATTGCGCCCGAGGTTCTGGCGAGAGTGCTGGAACCCTTCTTCACCACGAAGGAAGTCGGCAAAGGGACGGGCCTCGGCCTCCCCATGGTTTACGGTCTGGCGCAGCAATCCGGCGGCACGGTGACCATACGGAGCACGGTCGGCGTCGGCACGACGGTGGAGCTCTATCTCACACGCGCTACGAAAGCACAGGACGGCAGACCGCACGAGGAGCAGTCCATCGCCCCCGATGCTCCCAAGGTCCGCATCCTGCTCGTAGATGACGATGCGGAAGTGCGCACGGTGACGGCAGCCTACCTCAGCGAGATGGGACACCGGGTCGTGGAGGCTGCCGACGGATCGTCGGCTCTCGATATCCTGAAGGCCGACGACCAGCTCGATGTGCTGATCGCCGACTTTGCCATGCCGGGCATGACCGGAACCGACCTTGCCTGCAAGGCCCGTGAAGTTCGTCCCGGCCTCGGCATCCTGCTCGTGACCGGATACGCCGATCCCAAACGTGTTCCGGACGGCTATCTGATGCTGCACAAACCGTTCAGTCGCGCCGACCTCGCCGCGAAGGTCGGTGAGGTCACCGGGCACAAGCAGGATCGATGATTTTACGGAGGGCAGCCCTTGGCCGATTGTGGACAAAACTGCCCTTGGCGACAGTATTTCAAAAAGCTCAAGAATCGCGGAAATTTGACCGTAAAATGCTCTCTTTTTGGCTGCCGCAAGGGCAGAGAATGGTAAATTTCCTTTAAAAATTATCCATTGTTGCATGGACAGATTGACAATATCCGAGCTTCGCACCTTAACTCCGTCACAGAACGGCCATGAGTAGAGCCGTCTCAGAGGACCAAAGGTAATGAAAAAATCAGCCCTTTTCGCAGCCATCTGCGTTCCGGCTTTCCTGGCCGCCGCTCCGCTGGCCGCCAAGACTCTCGTTTACTGCTCGGAAGGCAGCCCTGAAAACTTCTACCCCGGCGTGAACACCACCGGCACGTCCTTTGACGCCGCTGAGCAGATTTACAACCGCATCGTCGAGTTCGAGCGCGGCGGCACCAAGGTCGTCCCCAGCCTCGCCGAGAAGTGGGAAGTCTCCGCCGACGGCACGGTGTACACCTTCAACCTGCGCAAGGGCGTGAAGTGGCACTCCAACAAGAATTTCAAGCCGACCCGCGACATGAACGCCGACGACATCGTGTTCATGATCGAGCGTCAGTGGAAGGAAGACAACGCCTTCTTCAAGGTCACCAGCCCGAACCACTCCTACTTCAACGACATGGGCATGCCCAAGCTGCTGAAGTCGGTTGAGAAGGTCGACGACTACACCGTCCGCTTCACCCTCAACCAGCCTGAAGCCCCGTTCCTGGCCAACATGGCCATGATGTGGTCGAGCGTGCAATCGAAGGAATATGCCGACGCCATGATGAAGGCCGGCACTCCGGAGAAGATCGACCAAGATCCGATCGGCACCGGCCCGTTCTCCCTGGTCAACTACCAGAAGGACGCCGTCATCCGCTACAAGGCGTTCCCCGAGTATTGGGGCGGCAAGGCGAAGATCGACGACCTCGTCTTCTCGATCACCCCGGATGCCTCCGTGCGCTGGGCGAAGCTCCAGAAGGGCGAATGCCACGTGATGCCGTATCCGAACCCGGCTGACCTTGAGGCCATGAAGAAGGACCCGAACGTCCAGATCCTCGAGCAGGCCGGCCTGAACATCGGCTACCTCGCCTATCAGACCACGAAGAAGCCCTTTGACGACGTGCGCGTCCGCAAGGCCTTCAACATGGCCATGAATAAGAAGGCGATCGTCGACGCCGTGTTCCTCGGCTCGGGCGTTCCGGCCAAGAACCCGATCCCGCCGTCCATGTGGTCGTACAACGACTCCATCAAGGACGACGAGTACAACCCGGAAGCGGCCAAGAAGCTGCTCGCCGAGGCTGGCTACCCGAACGGTCTCGAGACCGACCTGTGGGCGATGCCGGTTCAGCGTCCCTACAACCCGAATGCACGCCGCATCGCGGAACTCATGCAGGCTGACCTCGCCAAGATCGGCGTGAAGGCCGAGATCAAGAGCTTCGAGTGGGGCGAGTATCGCAAGCGGGCCCAGGCCGGCGAGCACCAGATGGCTCAGCTCGGCTGGACGGGCGACAACGGCGATCCGGACAACTTCCTGCACACCCTGCTGGGCTGCGCCTCGGCGCAGAGCGCTTCCGGCTCGAACATCGCGAAGTTCTGCCACAAGCCCTTCGACGAT
>JAJFBI010000411.1 GCA_020697385.1 Microvirga sp.
GGCCCAACAAGGCGCCGATGGAACGGGACCTCTGGAAGTTATCCGGATCCTCAATCGCGGTCGCAAAGGATGTTGCGGTGATCGCCCGACACCCGGGATCGACATGAGAATGCGACAGGCTTGGTTCTGGGGCGCGGCGGCCACAGGTTGACGCCCGAGCATCCATGGCTCGGATGCGCAGGCCGCGTCACGCTTCCAGCATCGGCAGCATGATCCCAGCGAGACCCCCTTGGCCGACCAGGAGGCTGCGGACATTCTCCTCGAATGTGCTGCCCTCGCCGTGTCGACGTGCTGATGACCAACTTCCACCTGCCGCGCTGGACACTGTTCATGCTCGTCTCTGCCTTCGCCGGGCTGGACCCCATGCGGGCAGCCGCTTCCCACGCCATCGCCAACGGCTATCGCTTCTATTCCAACGGCCATGCGAGCCTGATCTTCCGGTCGTAGAGCCTCTCAAGCCGAGGCGCGATACTCGATGCCGTTCCCCTCGGCACACACGCGGTTACGTCCGGATCTCTTCGCTGCATAGAGCTGCTGATCCGCACGGCTCATAAGCTCTCGCAGAGTTTCTCCTGAAATGTGATCGGCAATGCCGAAGCTTGCGGTGATCGTTGAAGAACCGCGAAGGGCAGAACTGCCCGTCTCTTCGAAAAGCCCACGAACCCGCTCCGAATAGCTCACCGCCTCCTGCGGTGTGCAGCCCCTGAGAAGCACGGCGAATTCCTCGCCTCCGATCCGCCCGACAAGGTCGCTCTCTCTCGTCTGGGCCGAGAGCAGGAGGGCCAATTCCTTGAGAACTCGGTCTCCCCTCGGGTGCCCCTGAGTGTCGTTGATCGCCTTGAAATGATCGATGTCGCAGACGACGAGACTAATCGGGTTGGAACCGCCTGTCTTGATTGCCCGCGATGCTTCCTCATCAAAGCCTCGCCGGTTGTAGACGCACGTCAAGGCGTCGATGGTGCTCTGCTGCTTGAGGTCGGCCGTGATTTCGGTGAAGATGGCCCCCAGCAGCGTCAATCCCATGACGACGGCGGATACGACCAACGAGAATTGCAGCGCCAACCAGAACGGGGAGGTGCGGAAGGCATCCGGATCGATATTCGCGTCTCCTGGCCTGCCTATCAGCAGGGGGCGGAGGAAGATCTGAGCGCTCATCAGCAGAAAGATCCAGAAGATGGCCTTATCGACGAGGCAGCTGTCTCGCGATGGGCGCAGGCGATAGGCTGCGATTGCGAAAAGCAGTCCGCAACCCACGCTGAGAATGTAGATGCGTGTTATCAGGTTTCTGTCGGCGAAATAGTAATAGCAGACGCCGATGAGCGACACCCCGCATATGGCGGCCGTCAGGCGATAACTCGTGTCGCGATTGCGTCTCTTCAGACACCCCTCTGTGAGGAGGACGATGCAGGACAGGTAGAAGATCGACGTGATCGGCGCGGTTCGCCCCGTATCGCCGGGAACGAGAAACAGCTGAGAACTGGTCGCCAGCGTATAGAGAACGAATGCGACCACGAAATACGGGATGTAGGAGCGGGAGCGGTTGTTGAGCCACAGGGGCAGCAGGAATGCTGTGAAGATAAGGCCGATCGTGGGGCTCAGGAACGCTATCAATTGATTGCCGCTCATGCTCATGGAGTGGAACCCCTTAGTGGTCCCACGGATCGAGGGCATGGGGGTGAAGAGCTTTCCCCGAGACCACGAAGCATATGGAATCTTGTTGCGATGTGTGGGGCGAGCGTTTCTGCTGTCGACGCCTTCTGCAATATGCCATCCCCGTGATGCAACCTCGTCGGCCTCAACCTTAGCCATAGGAGGTATCGAACCTTCGGCCGGGAATTGTCAAGAACGCGGCTGCTTAGGGGTGCATCCGGGAAGTCATGCCGCCCTCGGCAGCAGGGCGATGCCGGGTGAATGGCGTGGGCGATGTCGGCGGCGTTTGCCCCAGACGAGGGGGCGATGCGCATTCTAGATCCTCGGCCCAGAGGATTTGACGGGTTGGGGATGGCGGAGGAGGGGCAGGCCTTCAGGGGCGACCAGCACCTCGATGCTTCGCGCCACCCCGGGCTGACGGCGGATCAAGCCGGCGCGTTGCAAGGTCAGGATCATCTGGTGCACGGAAGGCGGCGTGACCTGGAAATGACGCTGCATGTCGGTCTCGGCCGGGGGGCGACCATGAACGCGGGTGTAGGCATCGATGAAGGCCAAGTACTGGCCCTGCCTGTCAGTGAAGCTTTGTTCGGGCATTCGCCACACGCTCGATTCATCGGCTGATTCAGTTGGGCCTCCCACACGGGAGGCCGAGATGAACATATGCTACCGGGTTGAGCTGAGCGAGGCCGAGCGCGCCGAACTCCAGGGGATGCTCAGCAGCGGCAAGCATGCGGCCCGAAAGCTCAAGCGAGCGCAGATCCTGCTGGCGGCCAATGCCGGGGTGCCAGACGAGACGATTGCCCAAAGCGTCGTGGTCGGCGGCTCGACCGTGTATCGCACCAAGCTGTCATTCGGCTTTGAACCCAGACCCTGTCGCTTACCAAGCGTAAGCCTCTATATGGCTCGAGGTATTTTCAAAGCGAGAGGGTCACGAGCGGCGCCGACTGTGGTCCCTCTGTCATAGCTGTTTGTTTCGCATGGTCAGCCGGTTGCACCTGTTCAAATAGGGGGCAACATTTCGGTGCCGAATTACAAGCGGTGTCAACGATGAGCGCCAAACGCCCCGAATTCGTACGTGGATGACGTCGTTGACATGAAGAAAGATCCTAGAGCTAATTCCATAATGTTTGTCGAACGAAATTGGTATGCGCGGCGGTTTTCACGCGGGTGCATGCTGGGACAGAGCGCCCATGAAAAGCCCCTGGCAGCAGACGCGGCCAAGGGCTTCAAAGCATCAGAAATCAACTAACGTTAGCGGCTTGAATCGTCCTTGCCGTTGGGGCTGCCATCGCCTCCACCGTTGCCGTGACCGTTGTTACCATGACCACCGCGTCCGCCGCCATGGTCACCCTTGCCACCATCATGACCGCCGCGTCCGCCACCATTGTCGCCCCCACGGCCACCACCGTGGTCGCCTTTGCCACCGTCATGCTCGCCGCGTCCGCCCCCGTGATCCCCGCGACCGCCGCCATTGCCGGCGGGGCCGTCTTGGTCGGTGCCGTCCCCGTTGTTCGAGCCACCTGGATTGGACGAGTCGTTGCCGTCAGCGTCGTTGCCATGGCCATTGTTGCCGTGACCGCCGCCCTTGCCACCACCGTGACCACCCTTACCGCCGCCGTGGTCACGGCCGCCGCCAGTGCCCGGAGCGCTGCCGCCAGTGCCGGGAGGGCTGCCTTCAGTCTGACCGCCGCCAACCGGGCCTCCAGGGCTGGGTGAATTGTCCGCTACTGTCCCACCGCCGATGCCGGTGCTGCCACCAGTGCCAGGAGTACCGCTGCCAATTGAACCTCCGGTTCCGGGGGAATTATCTGCGACCGTACCACCACCGGTGCCGGAGCTCCCCCCGGCGCTGCCGCTGCCCGTGCGACCGCCCGACGAACCTCCGCCGACGGCACCGCCCCTCGACGGGCCTCGTCCGTCGTTGCCGCCTACGACAGGGCCAGATCCGCCGGTAGGCCGATCCCCGACCGTGATGGGACCACGGCCTGGAGTAACCCCGCCAATGGATCCCGTGATGTCGCTGGCTCGATCAGAGGTTCGGTCCGCATTGCGCAGGGCCTGAGGGAGAATGGCACACCGGCAGAACTCCTGGCTGCGAACAATGCGGAGGCGACAATTGCTGTACATCGACGCATTGGCGACGGCCGGCACGCATTGCTGCCCCGGCCTGACGACTTGGGCCAAGGCTGCGGGTGAGGAGACGAGGAACAGGGCAACGCCGGACAAAGCGAGAGCGTGCGAACGCTTCATGGTTCACCTAAATAATTGTGAATTGATTTATAAATGACTTGGCTCGAGGATGGTTCCCAGCAAGCTGCTTGCTTCAAGAGCAATAGGTCAGGGAAAACGTTCCTGTTTCATAAAGGCGCTTATTGGAAATTCGCGAACTTTTCCCATCAAGCGAACCGTGTGTGCAAGGGCATCGCCTCCCGGTCCGAGCAATGCCATAATGATCAGCCTCGCAAGAGGAGCTCGTGGAGCCATGACATACGTCGGGAGCTGTTTCTGCGGCGCCGTCGCCGTAGAGGTCACCGGGTTACCGGAGGTCATGGGCTATTGTCATTGCCGGTCCTGCCGCTGGTGGTCCGGGGGGCCAGTAAACGCCTTCACCCTTTGGAAGCCCGAGGCCGTGCGGGTCACTGCGGGGAGCGAGCATGTCGCAACATTCCAGAAGACGCCATTCAGCCAGCGGCAATACTGCACGAAATGCGGTGGGCACCTGATGACCAATCATCCAACCTTGGGCCTCGTGGACGTGTATGCGTCGATGGTTCCGACTCTTGCCTTCACCCCCGGCGTTCACATCAACTATGCCGAGACGGTGCTGCCCATGCGCGACGGCTTACCGAAATTCAAGGATGTCCCGGCCGAGTTTGGCGGCTCTGGCGAGATGATTGCGGAATAGCCGCTATTCCGCGTAGCGCCTACGGCTCCATAAGGGGCTTCTGCGAAATTCGCGGTCAATCTTCTCATGCATGCGCAAAGGAGCCAGAGCGCCCATGAAAAAGGGCCGGCCTGGTCTTGTGACCATGTGCGCGACCCTTCCTGCCCATGGTTGCCCCTACGGGAAGGGCCTGTTTATCTGCCTCCTCGGAGGTATGCAACAAGCACATAAAATTAGTTTGGAACATAAATTCTATAAAAAATTAAAATAATGTGCGCATTTATTCTTCCGTTTGTCGGATATACGACAGACGGATGAGGTTTGACTGAATACATGGACCATACCGGCTCTGTTATATTTGCCCCTACAGGCCGCTCCTTGAAGCGCCCTCGAAAGAGAGGGCGCTTTTCTTTTGCTCGCAGTTTTCAGGAAAATTCAGCCTCGCTTTCCGAGCCGTTCCATACAGGCAGTTCTACCACTACCCCACTGATCTCAGAACCGCTTCGGCAGGAAGGGCTTCAAGTCTATGCCTATGGGCTTCCGTTCGACCAAGTCAGCGACGAGCCGCGATGTGACCGCAGCCTGGGTGAGGCCATAATGCCCATGGCCGAAGGCGTAGATCACGCGCCTGTCCCGTCCGGCCGGTCCGATAACCGGCAGGGAATCCGGGATCGAGGGCCGGAAGCCCATCCAGTGCTTTGCGGCCGACTCGGATTGAAGATGAGGCAGGAAGCGCGTCAGGCGCTGCACCATGGCGTTAGTCCGGCTGTGGTTGGGTGCAGCCTCAAGCCCTGCAAACTCGACCGCGCCACCGACGCGGTCGCCCGTGTCGAGCGGTGACGTGACGAAGCCCTCACCCTCGAACATGATCGGCCGGCCGATTCCGAACGTGCCCTTCGGATAGGTCGCGTTGTAGCCTCTCTCGGTGTCCAGCGGAATCCGGTCGCCAAGTTGGGCTGCCAAGGCCCGTGACCAGATGCCGGCCGCGATCACGACCCGGTCGGCCGCCACGATCTGCTCGGCACCGTCGGTGCGGACGTGGATCGTTTCGCCCTTTGGCTCGATCCGCGAGGCATTTGCCGCAACATGAAAGGCACCGCGCTCCAGCGCGATCCTCAATAGATCGGCAGCCAGAATGGCCGGGTCGGAAACATGGCACGCGTCGGGATAGAGCACGGCGGCTTCCACGTTGCGGAGCGTCGGCTCCAGTTCCGCAAGCGCCGCAGTGCTCAAGGCTTGCGCCTCGATTCCGAAGCCGCGTTGACGCTCGATGATGTCCTGCGAGCGAAGGAAGTCGCTCCGATGTCTCCATACGGAGAGAATTCCGTTCTCCCTCAGGTGTCCGTCCAGCTCGAGGGACGACAGAAGATTTTTCCAGGCAGGCAATGCCTCCGCGTTGATCGAGCGGATCGCCCCGATGCTGGCCTTGATGCGGGAGGGGGACGAGGCCAGCAGGAAGCGTGCCAGCCAGGGTGCGAGATGCGGCAGGTAGCC
>JAJFBI010000412.1 GCA_020697385.1 Microvirga sp.
GCGGCCCGCTGGGTCCGGTCACACGATGCTCTCATCCAATAAGGAAGCATCGGATCCGATCCCAAAAGTGCAAGTCCACTTTTGGGTCCGATGCTTTAGAGTCGCTGACTCGGGCCTCCGGTTCCGTGCCCGCCTTGAACGAAAGGGTATCCACAACTGCGGCGAATGCTGGAGACGACGGCTTGAGGCAGGGGCGGGACCCTCCTATAAGGCTCAATGAGCCGCCGCGCGCATGGCGGAATGACCTGGAGATTTCCCGTATGACGACCAGCGCCCCTTCGCTGTCTTCTCCCTCGACCCTCGTCGGCCTGCTCTGGCCGTCCCGGGACGATGCCCGCTTCGCTGCGCTTCGCGCCATCGTGCTGATGGTCGTCGGCACGGCACTTCTCACCGTTTCGGCCAAAGTCCAGGTTCCGCTGCCCTTCGTCCCGATGACGCTGCAGACCCTGGTGGTGCTGATGATCGGGGCATCCTATGGCTGGCGTCTTGGCGGTGCGACCGTCGCCCTCTACCTCGCCGAGGGTGCCATGGGCATGCCGGTCTTCGCAGGCCCGACGGCCGGCCTCGGCTACCTCATGGGCCCGACCGGCGGCTTCCTGTTCGGCTTCGTGGCCGCTGCCCTCGTGATGGGCTTCATGGCCGAGCGCGGCTGGGACCGTTCGCTCCTGCGCGTCATCGTGATGATGAGCGTCGGCCATGCGGTGATCTTCGCCTTCGGTCTGGCTCAGCTGTCCCTGGTGATGCCCTTCGCGAAGGCCTGGACGGTCGGCGCCGCCCCGTTCGTCGCCGCCACGCTCGTCAAGACCGCTCTGGCCGTGGCCCTCATGCAGGCTGCCTGGTCCGTGACCCGTCGCGGCGGCAAGGCCTGATCTAGCCTTTAGATAACAGACTTCAGAAGCCGCCTCCGGGCGGCTTCTTCTTTTCCAGGATAGGAGAAGGAGACTGTAAGGTCAGACAGGCGTTCAACCGACCGAGTGCACCAGTTTGAGCTTCGGTCGGGCCTTGACGCTGCCATGGAGGAAGGTGACGTCCACCCACTCCTCGTCGCCGCTGCCTTCCTCAATGCGATAGCCCATCTGCTTGGCGATGGCCTGAACTTGGCTGAGGTTGGAGCGGGCGATCCAGCGCGAGAACTCAGGAGAAGCCTGGTCCATCAGAACGGCAATCATGCCGATCTCGACGCCTTGGTCGAAATCTTCGCTACGGCCAGGAAAACGCAGCCGCAAGCCATCGTCGAGGTGGATATGTCTCATGACGGGAAGCCCCCAAAACACCCTTTTCGGGCACCTTTTGCTTGAACCTACCAGGGAGTCGAGTCGGCCGAAAGGTGTCATGGCCGCGCAGGGAACCGCTTACCCGGCCGCTCATTAGCCTCGTACAGGCAATGACCGGAGAGCCCCATGGCCGAGCGCAGGATTACCGCCTTCTTCGACACCTATGAAGAGGCCGCACGGGCGGTGCAGAGGCTCGAGGCAGCCCGGATGCCGGATTTCGAGATCAGCCTCGTGTCCAACAACTTCAACGATGCCTATACGCAGCATGCATCGCACTCTTTCGAGTCAAATGGATCCTCACATCCCTTCGCCGGCGCCACGGCGGCAGCCGGAACGGTCGCAGGAGCCGGCGCAGGCCTTCTCGCAGGTCTCGGTACGGTCGCCATTCCGGGCTTCGGGCCCGTGATCGCTGCTGGATGGATCGTTTCGACCCTAGTCGGCGCCGGTGCCGGCGCGGCGGTGGGTGGTCTTGCCGGTGCGCTGGCCGATGCCGGCCTCAGCGATGAGGAGGCGCATGCCTATGCGGACGGCGTGCGCCGCGGTGGGGCGCTCGTGACCGTGAAGGTCGACGAAGCTCAGATGGACAGGGTGGTCGACATTCTCGATGACGAGGGTGAGGTCGGGGCGGGTGAAGAGATGAGGCGCCTCGACGAAGCGCCGGCTCCACCCATCGGCGCCGCAGCCTCGACGACGACCGGGCTCATCACGGATCTCATGCCGATCCCGCTCGACGACAGCGACGAGGATGGGGACGACCACACGCTTCATGTCGAGGTAGAGGACGAGCGCTTGCGTCGCCCCACCGGCACGAAGCCTGAGTAGGTGAGAGGCTACAGCCTCTCACCTACTCAGTGGCATCAAGCCTTGCGCAAAGTGCGGTCCAGGCTCCACGCGCCGCCGCCTGCGGCAGCGAGGAACAGGAACACGAAGCAGTAGAGAATTGCAGCGTCTCCACCGTTCAACACGGGGTAGGGGCTGCGCGGCGCATGGGCGAGCCAATAGGCAAAGGCCATTAGGCCAGAGAGGACGAAGGCCACAGGCCTCACGAAGAGACCTGGAATCAGCAGCGCACCGCCGACAAGTTCAAGCACGCCGGCGATCCAGGGCAGGGTGAGGGCTGCTGGGCCGGGATTAGGGGAGGCAGGGAAGCCGAGGAGTTTCTGCGTGCCATGCGCCATGAAGATGAGCGCTGCGACGATGCGCAGAATGCTCAGAAGGCGCGGCGCCCAAACGGTTTCGAGATGAGCTGTGTTCATCGGTCAGTCTCCGGATTGTGGGAAGGGGCGATCGGCGCAGCCGACCAGCCGAGGCAGGAGCAACCGGATACAAGCTCAGCCGGGATGTTCCCAGCTTTTAAGGCGCTGCTTGCAGTAACGAATTGCTTACCACGTTACCAAGAGCGTTTGATCCGTCCGGGCCCTGCGGCGTTTCTCCTACGCCAACACACCAGGGGGCCTTCATGACCATCCTCGATCCCAAGACCGGGCAACTCGTCACCATCAATCTCTCGTCCAAACCGCGCCGGGGCTAATGCATTTCAAAAAAATCTCGAGGGCAACGAGATGATTTTCAATGCATCAATTGCTGCCTCATATCTCGCGATTTTGATCATTCCACCTCCTGAATTCTTCCGCAGCGCATCTATTTACTTTCATGATCACTCACCCGTGCCCTGACGCACATCGCGCATGCGACATCGGTGTTTGATGGGTATCTGAGCTGGAACCGTTGTTGCGCAAAGGCATTGGCTAAAGGAATGGATTCAACCGAGCGCTGGAGCTGCAGTTGGGCAAGCTTTCAAGCTTAAGCAGTCGCAGATCCGGCGCTCAGATTTCAAGAATATATAGAGAGTTGAGGAGTGTCAGATGGCTCTGACAGGGCGTTTTAATCTTCGCAAGACTTGGACCGGGCGCATCGTGCTGCAGGTCGAGGAGGAGGTCGCAGGTTTTTGGGGCCGCATGACGGGCAAAGCCAAGCTGAACCGTCGCTGGCGGGACGCCAATGTGCTGGATCTGGCAGCTCCCGAACTGCGAAGCCTCGTCGACCTGCGCTTCCGCCCGCGCTACATGCCCCAGACCAACGAAGTCCCGCAGGATTGGCCGAGAGCGCCGCGTCAGCTCGAAGCAATCCCGGCTCAGACGCTGCATTACGAGACCTACCAGGACGACGGGCGCTTCTCGACGCATTGAATCGGCCGTAAAGCCAAGCCAGGCTCGAGGGTCATAGCCAATCCTCGGGGCTGGCCCGACGACTATGCTAAAAACCATCTTGAACTTGGCGGGAGAAGAATGGTCGGAGTGGCAGGATTTGAACCTGCGACCCCCACGTCCCGAACGTGGTGCGCTACCAGACTGCGCTACACTCCGACACCGGGAAATTCCCGGGAGGCCGGTCTTATAGCGGTGAGGGGGGAGCGCCGCAAGGGGAGATTTGCTTCTCCGCAATAGGATTAAGCGATCCGCAAAACGGTGTTGCCAGCCGCGGTTGGGCCGATTATGTACACGCCACACCTATTGGGGCGTCGCCAAGCGGTAAGGCAGCGGTTTTTGGTACCGCCATTCCCAGGTTCGAATCCTGGCGCCCCAGCCAACCTCATGAAATTTAATTCTTCCAGTAACTTGCTCAGGCCTCGGGCTGTTGCAGAGCGCCAGTG
>JAJFBI010000413.1 GCA_020697385.1 Microvirga sp.
CTCGCGCAGGATTACGCCTTCGGCAAGGACGGCGTCGCAGCTCTGAAGAACGCGCTCACCCAGATTCGCCCGAATGCGAAGGTCGTGTTCGAAGAATATGCTCCGCAGAACGCCACCGACTTCACCGCCTCCGCCCAGCGCATCTTCGACGCGCTGAAGGACAAGCCGGGCAAGAAGATCATCAACATCATCTGGGCCGGCCAGCATCCGCTGCCCAAGATCGCCGATCTGAAGCCCGAGCGCTTCGGCATCGAGATCGCGCCTGGCGGCAACATCCTGCCCGCCATGCAGATCTACAAGAACTATCCCGGCATGGAAGGCGCGGTGTACTACTACTACGCGTTCCCGAAGAACGCGATGAACGACTGGCTCGTGGCCGAGCACCAGAAGCGCTTCAATGCGCCGCCGGACTTCTTCACCGCCGGAGGTTTCGCTGCGGCCTCCGCTGCCGTCACGGCCATCCAGAAGGCCGGTGGCACCGACACCGAGAAGCTGATCACGGCCATGGAGGGCATGACCTTCGAGACGCCGAAGGGATCGATGACCTTCCGCAAGGAAGATCACCAGGCCATGCAGGAGATGTATCACTTCAAGGTCAAGGCCAACGGCAAGGACGCGAACGACCTGCTCGATCTCGTCGCCACCATCCCGGCCGACAAGATGCCGGTTCCGGTTCGGAACAAGCGTTAAGCAGACCGGTGACCGCATCAACGACAACAACGCCCGCGCTTGAAACGCGCGGGCTTACTATTCGCTTCGGCGGCCATGTGGCCGTCAACGATGTGTCGTGCCGCTTCACCCCCGGCACGCTCACAGCAATTGTCGGCCCAAACGGCGCCGGCAAGACCACCTATTTCAACCTGATCTCCGGTCAACTGCGCGCCTCATCGGGCCAGGTTATCGTCGACGGCGAGGACATCACAGACCTTGCTCCCTCCGCCCGCACCAAGCGCGGACTCGGACGCGCCTTCCAGCTCACCAATCTTTTCCCGCAGCTCACCGCACTCGAGAATGTGCGCCTGGCGGTGCAGAGCCGCGCCGACGCAGGCTGGTCGCTCCTCAAGGTGTGGAACACGCGCCGCGACCTGATCGAGCAGGCGGAGGCGGTTCTTGAGCGCGTGCGCTTGGCGGACAAGCGGCACATCGCGCCGAAAGCCCTCTCGCACGGTGATCAGCGCAAGCTCGAGGTGGCCCTTCTCATCGCCATGGAGCCGAAGGTCTTCATGTTCGACGAGCCGACCGCCGGCATGAGCGTCGACGAGGTGCCGACCGTGCTCGAACTCATCAACGACATCAGGCAGCGCGGGGACGCGACCGTGCTTCTCGTGGAGCACAAGATGGACGTGGTGCGTTCGCTCTCCGACCGCATCATCGTGCTGCACAACGGCGCCCTCGTGGCGGACGGCGATCCCGCCGAGGTCATCGCCTCGCCGGTGGTGCAGGAAGCCTATCTCGGCGTGGAGGTCGCCCGTGACTGAGCCTCTCCTGCAGCTCTCCGGCGTGCACACGCATATCGGCCCCTATCACATTCTCCACGGCGTGGATTTCGCGGTGCCCGCCGGCGAACTGACCATGCTGCTCGGCCGCAACGGCGCCGGCAAGACCACGACCCTGCGCACCATCATGGGCCTGTGGCAGGCCTCCTCTGGGCACATCCGCTTCGACGGACGCGATATCACCACTGCGTCCACGCCCGACATCGCACGTGCAGGCATCGCCTATGTGCCGGAAGCCATGGGCATCTTCACCGATCTAACCGTGCGCGAGAACATCGTGCTCGCGGCTCGCAGCGGTCCTGTCGACAAGAATCGGCTCGATTGGATCCTCGGTCTTTTCCCGGCTCTCAAACGCTTCTGGAACTTGCCAGCCGGCAATCTCTCGGGCGGACAGAAGCAGATGCTGGCCATTGCCCGTGCCATCGCGGAACCTCGCCGCCTGCTGCTCATCGACGAGCCGACCAAGGGTCTGGCTCCCGTCATGGTGCGCAGCATGATCGAGGCGTTCCGGGCCCTCAAATCATCGGGCGAGACGATCCTGCTCGTGGAACAGAATTTCTATGCCGCCTCGGCGCTTGGCGACAATGTGGTCGTGATGGACGATGGACGCATCGTGCATTCCGGTGCCATGAGCGACCTTGTGGCGGACAAGGACATGCAGCAGCGCCTGCTCGGCCTCTCTCTGGATGCTCACCAATGAGTGACATGGCTGCCCAATCCTCGGCCCCGGCCGAACTCCCCCGCGCCAAAACCGATTGGCTGCCGCTGCTGCTCATTCCGGCTCTCGGCCTTCTGGCGCTGCCCTTTGTCGGCAACCCTTCGACTTGGGTGACGCTCACGGTGGCAGGGCTTGCGATGGGCATGATGATCTTCCTGATGGCCTCGGGGCTCACCCTCGTGTTCGGCCTCATGGACATCATCAATTTCGGGCATGGCGTCTTCATCTCGCTCGGCGCCTACGCGACCCTTCTCGTGCTGGGTCCCCTGGCCGGCTGGGCGCTTTCGGATTCCATCGGGCTGAACCTCGCTCTCCTGGCATTGTGCATCCTGGTCGCCATGGCCGTGACCGCGCTTGCCGGAGCGGTTTTCGAGCGCGTGATCGTGCGCCCGGTCTATGGCAGCCACCTGAAGCAGATCCTCGTCACCATGGGTGGCCTCATCGTCACCGAGCAGCTGATCCATGCCATCTGGGGCGCGTCGCCGATCCCGATCCCGCTGCCGCAGTCGCTGCGTGGTGCCTTCGTGCTCGGCGACATCGTCATGGAGCGCTACCGGGTGATCGCTGTTGTGATCGGCCTTGTGGTGTTCATCGGCATGCAGCTGATCCTCAACCGCACCCGGATCGGCCTGCTCATCCGAGCCGGCGTCGAGAACCCTGAGATGGTCGAGGCGCTGGGCTACCGCATCCGCCGCCTCTTCGTGAGCGTCTTCATCGCCGGCTCGGCGCTGGCTGGTCTTGGCGGCGTCATGTGGGCGTTCTACCGCCAGACGCTCACCGCCGGCATGGGCATGGAGGTGATGGTGCTGGTGTTCATCGTCATCATCATCGGCGGCCTCGGTTCTGTTGGCGGCTGCTTCGTCGGATCCATCCTCGTAGCGCTCGTGGCGAATTATGTCGGCTTCATCGAGCCGAAGCTGGCGCTGATCTCCAACATCCTCGTCATGGCCCTCGTCCTGATCTGGCGCCCCCAGGGCCTGTTTCCGGTAGCACGCCGATGAGCACGTCTCCCGCCCTCCCCCTTGCCTTCGACGAGACCCGCCGGCGCGGTGGGCTCCTGACCGGGCTTTTGTCCTCCGACCTGCCCCGCTCGCGGGCACTCAGCTTCATCCTGCTCGCTATCTTTGTGCTTCTGGCCGCGACCCCGTTCCTGTTCTCGGGAAGTCAGCCGGTGGGCACGGCGGCGAAGATCTGCGTGTTCATCGTGCTGGTGGCGAGTTACGACCTGTTGCTCGGCTACTCCGGCATCGTGTCCTTCGCCCACACCATGTTCTACGGCATCGGCGGGTATGGCATCGCCATCGCGCTCGAGCGCATCAGCCCCACCTGGAGTTCGGTGGCTATCGGCTTGGTGTCGGCCCTCGCGCTGTCCGCCGTGCTGGCGATCGCCATCGGCCTGCTGTCGCTCCGGGTGCGCGCCATCTTCTTCTCGATGATCACCCTGGCGGTGGCGACAGCGGCAGCTGTTCTGGCATCTCAGTTGTCTGAGATCACTGGTGGCGAGGATGGACTGTCGTTCCAGCTGCCGCCGGCCCTTCGTCCAGCCTTCCGGCTCTTCTCGGAACCGGTCTTCGGCACCATGATCAACGGACGCCTGCTCGCCTATTATCTCGTCTTCATCGTCTCGCTCGTCGTCTTCCTCTTGCTTCTGCGGATCGTGAACTCGCCTTTCGGCCGCGTGCTCCAGGCGATCCGCG
>JAJFBI010000414.1 GCA_020697385.1 Microvirga sp.
TTCGCGCACTCCCACCAGATGGCACGGCCCGGAGGATAGTCCTCCATGCGCGCCCATTCATGCTCGCAAGCACGATCGCCCCTATGTGGCCACGGCTTACTCGCCGGCATGGGCCTGAAGCTCCTCGCAAGCGGCCAGCAGCATGAGTAGCCTGAGCAATTCGTCGAACGGCATGTCTACTCTCCAGTCCTCGAACGAGCGGCGCCAGACGACGAGCGGCACTAGTCCTTCTTCGGCTGCATCGCGTTGGGCCTGTGCGATCCAGGCCGGCATCTCGATCCGCTCGCGACGCTTTACTTCGATATGGTATCCCGGCCCGCCGAACGAGGGCAGACCATGAATCACATCGGCGAGGCCATACCGGCCGGCCCTACGCGCCGGGAACCCATGTGCGCGGATGCGATCCCGCACCTGGCGTTCCCCACCGGACCCCTTACGGCGGGACATACGACTCACTTGGCTCCGGCCACCAGCCTTGCGGCGATCTCGCAACCCTTTTCCTTAGTAAGTTCTAATGTAGTCATCGTCTCACCGTCGGCTTCGAGGATGGTGACAAAATACCCACCGCGTGGATCGCGCTCGATAGTGATAGAAAGTGGTGAAAGGTCAGCCACGTTTCGGGCGGGACTTGTCCATTCAGCCACGTTCGCCTCTTCGGGTATAGCCGGCGCGCTTCTTGCGGCGCTGGGCGCGCCTCATGGCGCGATTCACCCAAACTGGCTCGGTCAGCATGCGCCCACGCGACTCGTCGAAGTCGGCTTGCCATTCCGGCCGGTCCTCATCTTGCTCGATCCCGAGCGCGGACAAGAGACGACGCAGCGCGTCTGCTTGTCCCGGAAGCCAGATCTTGTCGTTCACCTTGTCCCCTTTCGGTTCAACGCTTCGTATACCTGCCGTACGGTCAGGAAGTCGTCGAAAGCGGCTCGCGACCGGACAACCTCATACCCGCCATCATCGGTGACATGGAGTACGAGCCGATCATCGGTCGCATCGTATCCACCCTCAATGCTCGCACCTTCATAGGCCTCGAGCTGAAGAAAGTGCGATGCATAGACGCCCTTCGACGTCTTCAGGTCAAGGATGAACTTCCCATCGAACGACTCCATCAACGCGGTCTTTACGTTCGTGACGAGGCTGCCGCGGAGGCGCACCCGCCAGTCATACCGGCCGGCGAAGAGGTGCTCGCACGAGCCAACACCGATTTCGCTGCCGAGCGATTCAAACTCGTCAAGGTCAGCGAAGAAGTGGAGAAGACCTTGGATGTACCCGCGTTGATCGGCCGGGTAGAACTCCGGTGCCGGGCGGATGCCGGTCTCGGCCATCACTTCGAGCGCGTCATGTGTCGAGAGCCCGCGCGTCCCGGCCTTGTCGCGCACATGGTTCACCGTCAGCTTTGCTTCGGTGAGAAGGCGCACGAATCCATCCACGTCCTGTGTCATGACAAGTTCCTGCGCGCGATGACGCAGATCGTCGTTCTCCGACGTGACAAGCTCGATCACGCCCGAAACGCCCATTCTCATCCCCCACCAGGGGAGAGCGGGCTTGTCCAGGCAGTTGAGGACGGTGGTGACCGAGGGAACCTCGACCCATCCGTCGCCCTCCTCGGGCCAGTCCGCCGGCCGCGGGACTGGAGGCCGGACCCAGTACGCCCTGCGGGGCGCTGACTGGTTCCGGACTCCGATCCCGCTCGGCGTCTCAGTGTGATACTGGGAGGCGCCAGCCGGCATCTGGTTACTCGGGGCGCTGCCCCGTGAGAATGTACTTCGTGTAACCCTCGGCCACAGCGAAGTCCACGTTCCCCGGCTCGCCTGCTGCGATCGCCTCGTCCACGGCCATGCGCAGACCGGACGTACGAGCGATGCGGTTTGCCGTCTCATCGGGATTACCCCCGCTGCCGCCGGAACGACCGGCGCCCGACGCGGCCGGTAGGCCTCCGGACACCGGAGCGTCCGTGCTCTCGATCGCGTCGAGGTAGTGATTCACGTACCGGCCCTTGGTCTGGGTATTGACCTCGAGCTTGGCCGGCTGATCCGTCAGCTCGATCGCGCGCTCACCGAGCGCCCGATCGAACGTCGAAACGGTCTGACCGTCGCCGAGCTCGATCTCCCAGACGCTCCCGCGCCGGGTGTCCTTCTCGACGACTTTGCGGACGACCTGGATGACTGTGGCCATCAGGCTCCCTTCCTTTGGATGATCGTGTGCATGGAGCGATCGTACGTTCCTCGCACGCTCGCCAGCACCGTCGCGGCCGCCTCTCGCTTCCGCCTCTCGGGCGAATCAATTGCACGACCGGCCGCAATGAAGAGGAGCGCCATACGGCGCTCCCCATCGGTCACTTTCGTCCTGCCGCGATCCGCTCGGCGCGTTTACGCCGCTCGGTTGTCTCGCGGTGGTCGAAGTATTTGATCGCGCCAAATGCGGCACCAATCAAGACGATCCCGACCAAGGCGCTGATCCAGATCGGTGCCAGGACCCAAAGCCAAGACCAGTCGATGACACCGGTCAGCTTGAGTGTGATGAAGACGATCGTGAGTAGGCCGATAAAGCCGACTCCTCCTCCGCGATTCTCCATAGAGCCTCCTTATTTCGCGTGCTTCTCGAGGAGCGCAAGCAGCGCCTCGACCGACGAATCGCCCAGGGCAGTCTTGCCGCCACCGAATGCGACCCAAGCCCCGCTCTTCTTTGAGCGGATGATGGTGACTCGATCAATGTTCATGACGCCGCCTGAAGAACGGCGTTCCACGAGCCATACCGACGCACGATCAAGTCGGACGTCGGGTGGGCCCAGCCCGCACGAAGCGCATCGTACTTACGCCGACCAAGCTCGCCGCCGTTAACCTCGCGAAGGGAGCGCACAGCGTCGAGAATCTCGGCATCCGTCCACCGCCGGCGCGGCCGATTCGGCTGGGCGACGTCGATGTGTGACGGTACGTTCAAGCCGAGCTTCGCACGCGTAGCCCGATCGATCTCTTGCCTGAGAGCCTTACGATCCAACCCTTTCTCCCTTCGTCGACGTCACTGGGATACTGCCATCGACGCCCCGCTGGTAGTTCGCATAACAATAGGCGCACCTGCACGAATGCTGGATCGGCTCACCTCGGTCGCTGTTCAAGTCGCGCAACTTTTTCCACTTCTCGTAGGTGAGCGCGTTGTTCATGCGTTACGCTCCGACCACTTCTGCTAAGCGACGCAAAGCAATGATCCGTCCGGTTCGCCTACAGAAATTGTCCTCGTTAGAGCAAATCGCCGTGCCGGCCGCAGCCTTAAACTCGCCGGCCTTAGCCATCGCAACAGTGATGCCGCCCCGCCCGCTGATCTCCATGTTTTCGACCAGGGCCCTATTCCGGAGAACATATGTGGTCGCGCGCATGATTTCGAACCCGAAGTTCGTGTCGATGCCGATCCGGATATGACTGAATCGAACGTCGAACCCTTTTGCCCCAATCCGATCGAGAAGGAGCCGCTCCTCCTCTCTCTCCTCTGATTGCTTGAGCGCAAGCAGGATCGGACGATCCTCTTTCTTGGATCTGAACAGCGTCATGACTCCTCCTTGGCGGTGTAGTGGTCGGCCATCTTCTCCCATGCGTTGGCCATCCTCCTGAGATGGCTAACGGCAAAGAAGAGGAGAACCGCGATCGTGATGAGAACAATAACGATCAGTCCACCTTCCCTTCATAGTCCATCATGGCTCCGTACACGGACGGCCGCTCACGCCTCGCGGCAATGAACGTCATCCAGTCGCCCGGGATGTCGATCCCTGCGGGCTCCTCCTTACGACGGTTCGGGTTCCCACCCTGCCGCGAGAGACCTGCGCGCGCCACGGAATCTCTTGCCATGCGGATCCGATTACTAGTGTTGGCGTCCATCACAGTTCCGTCCCCTTCTTTTCGCTGACAAGGTT
>JAJFBI010000415.1 GCA_020697385.1 Microvirga sp.
GGTGTCATCCCGGTCGAAGAACAGCACATCCACATCGGCAAGACGCGCCACGTCGATGTTGCGCCCATGCAGTACGTCCCAGACGCTGTTGCGGATGAAGCCGGCGCCGATCCAGGCGTCAGGAAGCTGGATGCTCTCCACATGCAAAAGAAGCGCATGCGAGGCTGCATGCGCTTCGAGAAGTCGCTCTATGTCGGAGATAGTGTGCAGGGGAGGGGCGGGATTCACGCCGCCGCTCCTGAAGGGGATTTAAGAGCGGAACAGACCGGCGACACCGCCGCCCTGCAGGCGGGACGAGCCCTGACGGGCGACGCTGTTGCCGTTGTCGATCGTGAGAGCCCGTGTATAGCTCTCGAGGGCCTGGCTCTTGTCGCCCTTGCGCTCCATGGCCACGCCGCGCCACGCCCAGGAATTGGCGTCCTTCGAATCGACGTTGAGGGCGGCGTTGAAGTCCTCGATGGCCTTGTCGTACTGGTTCGTCGCCACGAGGCTCTGGCCGCGGGCCGCATAGGGCGCGCCCACGAAGGGGTTGCGGTCGATGGTGGCGTCGAAGTCGAGGATCGCCTGCTGGTGCATGCCCTGGCGCTGATAGAGCAGGCCGCGGGAATGCAGGGCCTCTGCCGATTCGGGCAGAAGGCGGGTGGCGGTGTTCAGGTCGCTGAGGGCTTCCTGGAACTGGTTCTGGGCGCGGTAGAGGTTGGCGCGGCCGATATAGGCCGGGCCGTAATTCGGATCGGCCTGGATCGCCCGGGTGAAGTCGGCGAGTGCCTGATCGTTGCGGTTCGTCTGTCGCAGGGCGAGCGCCCGGTTGGTATAGGCCGGCGCATAATTCGGATCGAGCTGCACCGCCTTGGTGAAGTCCGTCATCGCGCTGCTGTAATTGCCCACGCGGGCATAGGCCGCGCCGCGGGTGTTGTAGGCGCTCGGATCGTTCGGGTTGCGCTGAATCACGTCCGAGAGAGACGAGATGTTGACCGTGCTCGTGCCCTGTGTGTCCTCCTCCACCACGGCGATGCGCTGGGCAGGGCCGCTGCTCGTCGTCCCACAGGCGGAGAGGCCGAGGGCGACAAGGGTCAGGGTCAGAGGGGCAAAACGGTGGATCGATGGGGCGAACACGTTCGTCTCCAGATTCTTACGCGGTACCAGGAGGCGGCACTCTGGCGGGAAAATCTTAACAGCCGTGAAACAAGGCATCAAAAAGGCGTTTCACAGGCGAATTCGCTTCATCGGCGGAGCATTGGGTCGCAGTTGCTAGACCCAGACATGCAAACAGCGCCCCGCTTGACGCGAAGGGCGCTGGTTCACAACCGATAGTCCAGCCGATGGCTCGATTAAGAGCTTAGCGACCGCCCGTCGTCGGGCGCGGCTTCGAAGGCAGAAGGCCTTCGCGCTGCATGCGCTTGCGGATCAGCTTGCGGGCGCGGCGAACGGCCTCAGCCTTCTCGCGGGCTTTCTTCTCGGACGGCTTCTCGTAATGACCGCGAAGCTTCATCTCACGGAAGATACCCTCACGCTGCATCTTCTTCTTGAGAGCGCGGAGCGCCTGATCGACGTTGTTATCCCGGACAAGAACCTGCACGCGAATTCCTCGTATTTGAACCGTTTCGACTGTGATAAAAAACAAAGGAGGCGCGTCAGGCGCACCTCTATCTGGCCGGCGTCAGTATCAGAAGAAGCCTTGCCTGTCCAGGGTTGACGCTCAAGAAAAGCGCCGGGCCAGAGAGACAATCGACGGGGCTGAAAAAGGTTCAATCCCGTTCCGGAAAAACCCGCGTCACGTGCCCCATTTTGCGGCCGGCCCGCGCCTCGGCCTTGCCGTAGAGGTGCAGGTGCACTCCCGGTTCGGCCAGGATCTCCTCCCAGGCATCCGCATCGTGCCCGATCAGGTTCTTCATCTCGACCCGGCCGAGGCGGGCGGTGTCGCCCAAAGGCCAGCCGCAGACGGCGCGCACATGCTGCTCGAACTGTGACGTCACGGCGCCGCCTAGGGTCCAGTGGCCTGAATTGTGCACCCGCGGGGCGATCTCATTCACCACGAGGCGCTCGCGCCCGCCTTCGGTGACCAGGAACATCTCGACCGCCAGCACGCCCACATAGTCCAGGGCTTCCGCGATGGAGCGGGCGATGCGCACGGCCTGCTGCTCGGTTTCCTGCGAGACGCCGGCAGGAACCTGGGTGGTGTCGAGGATGTGGTGGCGGTGCTCGTTGGCGCACAGGTCATAGGCCGCAAAGGCTCCGGAGGCGGTGCGGGCGGCGACCACCGAGACCTCCCGCTCGAAGGGCACGAAGCCCTCTATGATGGAAGAGGCGCGGCCGATCTCTGTCCAGGCAGCGGCTGGATCGGTCTCAGACCGGATCATCACCTGTCCCTTGCCGTCATAGCCGAAGCGCCGGGTCTTGAGCACGGCGGGCCGGCCGATGCGTTCCAGGGCCTCGACGAGTTCGGCCTCGTCCGAGAATGTCGCGAAGGGGGCAACATCGATGCCGAGGCCGGCGATGAAGCTTTTTTCCAGGAACCGATCCTGCGACACGGCCAGGGCCTGGGAGTTGGGGGCCAGCAGGGTATGGGTGCTCAGGATCGTGGCGGTCTCGCTCGGCACGTTCTCGAATTCATATGTGACCACGTCCACGGCCTTGGCAAAGCGCACCAAGCTCGCCTCGTCCTCGTAGGCTGCGATGGTGACCTCCGTGGCCACCTCGAAGGCCGGGCTGTTCTCGTCCGGGGCGTAGACATGGGTTTTCAGGCCCAGCTGTGCGGCCGCCATGGCGATCATGCGCCCGAGTTGGCCGCCGCCGAGAATGCCGAGGGTGCAGCCGGGGCGGATCATGGCCGGGTCAGCTTTCATCGGAGGGGCGCTCGGACACGCCCTCGCTCTGGCGCGTGCGCCATGAGTCGAGACGTTCGGCCAGCGCCGGATCGTGGAGGGCCAGCACGGCGGCGGCGAGGAGCGCCGCATTGACGGCGCCGGCGCGGCCGATGGCCAGCGTCCCGACCGGGATGCCGGCCGGCATCTGCACGATGGAGAGCAGGCTGTCCTGGCCTGAGAGGGCCTTGGATTCCACCGGCACGCCGAAGACCGGCAGGGGGGTCATGGCGGCGGTCATGCCAGGAAGGTGCGCCGCGCCTCCGGCGCCCGCGATGATCACCTGGAAGCCATCGGCCTTGGCCCTCTTGGCGAAGGCATAGAGCCGGTCCGGGGTGCGATGGGCGGAGACGATGCGGGCGTCGTAAGGAATGCCCAGCGCCTCCAGCGTTTCGGCGGCATGGCGCATGGTGGCCCAGTCGGACTGGCTGCCCATGATGATGGCAATGGGGGTTCCCGCCATGGCGTGGCTCCGGCTCGAGCATCGTGCGGAAAAGTGGACCCGGTTTTCCGCACCCAACGATGCTCTTGATTTAGAGGAAGCATCGGACCCAAAAGTGCAAGTCCACTTTTGGGTCCGATGCTTTAGGGCCTTGGATCTCCAGCCGGAATAGCGAAGGCTCCCCCGGCAGGCAAGGGCGATCCAGGTCGTCGTACCGGAATTCTCAGGCGATGATGTCGGGGGTGAGCTGGTCTTCCAGCCGGATGATCTGGTCCTTGAGGGAGAGCTTGCGCTTCTTCAGGCGCTGAACCTGCAGCTGATCGCCGGCGACCATGCTTTCCAGAGCGTCGATAGCCATGTCGAGATCGCGATGTTCCTGCTTGAGGCGGGCCAACTCCGCTTCCATTTCAGCCAATTCGGTCATTGAAATATCCAGAATGCCAAGCCGTCTATGGATGCCGGGCCAAGAGGGGCGGAAGTATGCTCTGAGGCCCTGTGGAGAGCAAGATCGCCCAAGCACCTTCTGCTGTCGATTTTACAAATTTTGCCTTCGACTCGCCACACTCGCGCTGCCACAATATCCGGGTCAGAG
>JAJFBI010000416.1 GCA_020697385.1 Microvirga sp.
CGAGAAGCGAAGAAGCCTAAGAAGGAGAAGCCGAAGACAATTGCTGCCGCGCCTTCCATGAAGGGGACAGCCGGATCAAGCGGCGGATCGAAGAAGTAGCGAAGTACGCCGGGCTCCGCGCCCCGGCTCGCCCAGCGACGAAAACGACTCTCCTTACTGAGCGCCAGGAAGCCTCGAACCGATCAAGCCCAAATCGAGAGCCTGTGTCGGCTTCGCCTTACCAGCCAGGGACGTGACGGCGGTAGCCGTAGGCATGTCCGTAGGGCGGCCGCTGATTATAGCCGGGGTGGCCATAGCCGCGTCCCGCGTGGGGGCGGTAGTGCGGCTTCTGCCAGTGCTGCGGGGGCATTGTCTGAGCCACGTAGGGGTTCCAGTACTTCCAGGTGCCGGTCCTCCGCCCGGCCTCGGCCGGGGCTGTCGCCACGGTGAGCAGGCCCACGACGGCTGCGGACGAAACTGCGAGATAGCGGAACATTATTCTCTCCCTACGTGCGCGTCGAAGGATAGTGGTGGCGCGTAGGGATCACTTAAGGCTCGCCATTGTCGCGTCACCGATGAAAGGTGACGCCAATGCAGAAATCAGCAGAGCCGAAGGTAGACAGCTTCTCCGAGCTGGCTACGGCTACGATTATGGTCTCGCGCATCCATGTCTCGTTGCCCTCGGGCGCCCCCTTTCCGAACAGGGCGTTCGCGATCTCGTGGTTGACACGCGCACGCTAAACAATTGCTCCGTCGCTCGGCTCAGCGATTTTGTTAAGGCCGCCGACGAGTACATAGGCCGGCGCCTTGCCCGTCCAAACTTGAAGGCTGCGGCGGCGGCCAAGGCGCGAGCCGCGAAGGCGGGTGCCCGCCAGCACGAGGCCGCTTGAGATGCCCCACGAAAAAGCCGGCTCCGGGTGTGAGGCGCCCGACGAGCCGGCTCTGGATGGTGTCGCTGTGGCAGCTGACATTCCAGAGAATAAGACCAGCCCAACCACATCGCAAGCGCTCCCCTGCCGGAGGTTCGACTATTCCGGCCTGCCCGCCGACACAGCGGCTGAAGCCCGCAAGGTAGCAGCGCGCTATCACGCCCGGACGAAAGAGTATCTGTTCGAAACCGGGCAGGACCTCCTTCACATCAAGGACCAGCTCGAACATGGCCAGTTCCTCGCATGGGTAGAGCAGGAGCTAGGGCTCAAGCCGCGCATGGCTCAAAACTTCATGGCGGCGGCCCGAACCCTCACCGGCAAAAGCGCAACGGTTGCGTATTTGGGGACAAGGGCCGTGTTCGAGCTAGCGGCCGCTTCAACGCCCGACCCCGCGCGGCAGGAAATACTTAGAAGGATTGAGAGGGAGGAGAGGCCCGCACCCGACGAGGTGATTGATTTCGTGCGCAACGCTCGCGCTGCCGACCGCAAGGCTAAGGCGGAAGTGAAGCTGACGCCTGGGGAGAAGACGAACCGAGTCAAGAAGGAGAGGCGCAAGCAGCGCTCGGCAGAGCAGAGACAGGCTGAGATCGAGCAGTATCGACGGGAATACGATGAACGAGACCGGCAACAATGTGCCCGTGCCGTTGAGGCTCTCAAGATACTCAATGAGCGCTTCGAGGATGACGAGTTAAGACAACTAGTCGAGTTGCTCGACAACGGCGTCAGCTCCGTCGTGTGCGCCGTTCTTCGAGGCAAGTTACCGTTCTACACCCCGCGCAGCGGAGCCGACATGCTCTCGCACTGGGTCGAGTTCGGGCGGAAATTGTTCTCTACGGATCTGGGAGGCACGTCTTGACCCGCCTCATTGTCGATGCGGGCCAGATCCGCGAATTCGTACAAGCGCTGTTCGCTTACGCCTCGGACAGCACGATCATCTCCCTCAGGACCTTCGACGATGGCGGCAGCGACCGCCCGCTCCGCACTCGGGCGGTGAGGCTCAACGGAGGTGGGCTCGAGTCGCTGATCCAGGCGGCGGCAGAGCAGGCGCAGTTCGCAGCCGACCACAGCCGCAAGGCAAACTTCTGTCCGCCGCTTGCCGGGTTCTCGGACCCCGTGAAGGCCGACGAGGCGCACGTGGCGGAGGGCTACACGCTCTCCGTCGAGTGTGATCGGAAGCCTCAGCAGGCCCGCCAGAAGCTCGAGACGTTGCTGGGCCGGGCGACCTTCGTCGTCGAGAGCGGCGGGCTCTGGACCGATCCCGAGACAGGCGAGCTGCAGCCTAAGTGCCATCTGCATTGGCGGTTGAACGAACCCGCCCGCGACGGCGACCGGGCACGGCTCAAGGAAGCCCGCCGGCTCGCGACAGCGCTTGTGGGCGGCGACGCCTCGAACGTGCCGGTCACGCACCCGATCCGTTGGCCGGGCTCATGGCATCGAAAGGGCGAGCCTAAACTCGCACGGATCGTCGCAAGGTCGGCAAACGAGATCGGATTAGACGATGATATTGAAGCACTACGCCTCGCCGCGCCGGAAGCGGCTGCTAAGGCGCCGGTGGCGGCTGAGGGCGAGAGAACGCGCGAAAACAATCGCGAGACCGCGGAACTGATCCGGCGGATCCTGTCCGGCGAGGAGTATCACACTGCTATCGTGCCGCTCGCCGCGCGTCTGATCGGGCAAGGCATGATGCCCGGCGCCGTCGTCACGCACATTCGCGACCTCATGGAGCAGACGCCGCCCGCAAATCGCGATTGGCGATGGCAGCGGCGCTACGACTCCGACGTGCCGCAGGCTGTCACTTCGGCGCAGAAAAAGTATGGGGCCAAGGAGGACACGGGCGAACCCCTATTCGATCCGTGGTCCGACTACATCGTGCCGAGCTTCCCGCTCGATGTCCTGCCGCCCATCGTGCAGCGGTTCGTCGGAGACCAAAGCAAGGTTATCGGCGGCGACGTGTCCGCGCTGGCGATGCTGGCGCTGTCTGCGATGGGCGGGGCGCTCGATCATCGCTTCCGGCTTAAGCTGCTCGGAAACGGCAACTGGTACGCATCGCCGCGCCTGTGGGTTCTCCTGGTCGGCGGCGTGAGCTTCAAGAAGACCCCGACGATCAACGCGGCTCTCGCACCGCTGGAGGAATACCAGAACGAAATCCGGCGTGAGTACCAGGCGGGGCTCCGCGACTACGAAGCCGCCCTCGGCACTTACGACAAAAAATCAGGCGAGCCGCCGCCCGAAGAGCCGACCAAGCCGCCCCGGTTTGTCGTGAGCGACACCACCATCGAGAAGCTAGGCGAGCTCCTGGCCCGGAAGCCTCGCGGCGTGCTCGTTAAACGCGACGAGCTGGCCGGCTGGATCGGCGCCATGGAGAAATACGGCGGACGTGGCGCAGCGGCATCAGATCGTGCCTTCTGGCTCCAGAGTTATGACGGCGGACCCCACACGATTGATCGCATCAGCCGTGGCGAGCTTTGGGTCGAGAACCTTTCCGCGTCCGTGGTGGGAGGCATACAGCCCGACCGCCTGGCCGAGTTGACCGGGCTCACCACTGACGGGCTCCTGCAACGGTTCATCCCCGTCATGATGCAGGCGCCGGCGTTTCCCATTGACGTGGATGTGAGCGCTTCGGCTGAAGGTTATCGGCGCCTCATCCGCCGTATGATTGCGGCAGACCCCTGCAGCCTCGCCCTAGCGGACGACGCCAAGCTGGTCATGGAGGAGCTGCGGCGACACGTTCACGAGCTGGAGCAGGCCTCCGCGGGGCTCGCGCGTGGGTTCCAGGGGTTCATCGGCAAGCTGCCGGGGATGGCCGGCAGTCTCGCCCTGATGCTGCACCTGGCCGAGAACCCGCACGAGCAGCGGATGCATCCCGTCTCGCGCCGCGTGGCCGAAAAGGTGCAGCGGCTGGTGCTCGAGTTCGTCATCCCCCACGCTTTCGAGTTCTACCGCACAAGCGAGACGACGACTGACGGCGACCGGCTTCAGCGGCTCGCCAGCTGGATCGTGACGAGCGGAAAGGCGCGAATCACGGCCCGCGACCTGACCCACAACGTCAGAGATATGCGGGGCGTCGGGCTGCGGGATGTCCAGTTGCGGGTCTCGCCGCTCGTCGCCAGCGGGTGGATCACACCCGTCGCCACTGGTCCCGAAAACCGCGCCTGGGACGTGTCGCCCGCGGTCGCGAGGCAGTTCAAGGCACGTGCGGAGGAGGAGGAGCGCCGCAAGACCATCCTCGCCAAGCTCATGGCCTCGCCACGGCGGCCTAGACAGGAGGCCGAGTGGTGACAATGGTGACAGGGAGTTTTGGGGCTTGTCACCACTTGAGGGGGAAAAAGCGTTTTCCGGCCAAGGAGATGCGGCGAGTGGTGACAATGGTGATACGCGTGCGCGTATAAAGATACATCATACTCCCCTCTTCTTAGTTACCCTCGCCCGACAAACGTTTTTCGGGATCTACG
>JAJFBI010000417.1 GCA_020697385.1 Microvirga sp.
ATAGGGGCCGCGATCGTTGATACGCACGACCACCGATTTGCCGGTCTTCTTGTTCACCACCTTCACCTTCGTGCCGAAGGGCAGGGTGCGGTGGGCGGCGGTCATATCGTTGGAGTTGAAGGTTTCGCCACTCGCCGTCTTACGCCCGTGAAAGCCCGGTCCGTACCAGGAGGCGGGACCGCTTTGAACAACCTTGCCGGAGGTCTTGGCCGGCTCAGCCTGCGCGACAGGAGCAGAGATGAAAGCCGATCCGGCGATGAACAAACTTGCGAGTGTGAGCGTTACCTTGCGTTGATCCACGATGCATTCCCTTGTTTGTTTCGTAGGGCGTGCAAAATGGAGGCTAATGGGGCAACAATAAGACGCTCTGCATGATAAATTATCGATTGCTGTAGCCTAAGGCTATGCTGAGTAGTGTAATGATGATTATAATTATATTATAACAATTTATCAAAATAGCCTGAAAAATTTGGTATATCCCGCAGAATTCCTAGTAACAGGCCGCCTATTATTGGCCTGTGGCGTTCGGGCCAATTGGGCCGGATGAAACAGTGGTCAACCACAGGGCGAGAGCCAGAGCCGCGAGGAGCAGAATGGTCACGAGGCCAACGACCCCGGGCCATGCCGCATAGGTCCAGAACACGCCGCCCAGAGTGCCGATGGCACTGGATCCAAGATAATAGCAGAACAGGTAAAGCGCCGAAGCCTGCGCCTTCGCGTTCAAGGCCCGGCTGCCGACCCAGCTGCTGGCGATGGAATGGCCGCCGAAGAACCCGAATGTCACGGCGACGATTCCCGCGATGATCAGCAGAAGATGGTCGAAGAGGGTCAACGCCACGCCGGCCAGCATGATGGCGATCATCACCCAGAGCACGCGCTTGCGGCCGAGCCGGTCGGCCAAGCCTCCGATCCAGGCCGAACTCCAGGTGCCGATCAGGTAGGCCGCAAAGATGGCCCCAATGGCGCTCTGGCTCAAGGAATAGGGTGGCTCCGTCAGGCGATAGCCGAGATAGTTGTAGAGGGTCACGAAGCCGCCCATGAGGAGGAATGCCTCGGCGAAGAGGACGCGCAGCCCCGGATCCCGCAGGTGTTCTGCCATGGAACGCAGCAGGTCCATCGGACGGGCCCGACGCGGCTGGAAATGAGCCGAGGCCGGCAGACTTCGCCAGGCAGCGAAAGCCGAGGCCAAGCCGATGCATCCGATGAGCCCGATGGCAAGCCGCCAGGATCCCAGATCCGTCAAAATGCCGCCAATGATCCGCCCGGACATGCCGCCCACGGCATTGCCGCCAATGAACAGACCCATAGCAAGTCCGATGGACTTCGGATCGACCTCCTCACTCACATAGGCCATAGCCACGGCCGGCAGCCCGCTCAAGGTGATCCCGATCAGCATCCGGGCCACCAGCAGGCTGGTCCAGTTGGGCGCGAGGGCGGACAGGATAGCCAGAAAGGCCGACAGCAGGAGCGAGGCCACCATGACGGGCTTGCGGCCTATGACCTCCGACAGGGAGCCGACCACCAGCATGGCTACGGCGAGAAGGCCGGTGGAGAGCGAGAGGGACAGGCTGCTCGCCGCGGCGCTTACATGGAACTCGCGGGAGAATTCCGGCAGCAGGGGCTGAACGCAGTAGAGGATGGCGAACGTGGAAAAGCCGGCGGCGAACAGGGCTAGGTTCAGCCGGCGAAAGGCCGGTGTTCCAATCACCAGGCGGTTCGGCAGATCTGGTGAATGGTCCGTCATTTGGTCTTTCCGCGCCCGCCTGACTGGCCCGGCTTAGAGCCTTTAGCTTCCGTTATCCTATGCCCTTGGCGCAAGGTCAGATGTGCTTACCACATCATCCATTCTCTCAAAGCATGCGGTATGTGCCGAGTTTGCACTTCTCTGCTGGCGAAAACAGGACTTGTATGAAGGGCAATATCCTCCAGAATCGAGACCCTCAGGCTCGTCGCGGCCCCCGCGCGAGCCTCATTTTTTGAGCACGTCATGACCTCCTCTCCCGCCGCTCGGGCGAGCGCTTCTTCCCCGGAGCCCGCGAGCCTACCGGCTTCCTCGCCGCTGCGGGGCATCCTGTTCCTGATCGCCTCCACCATCGTGTTCTCGGTGGCGGACGTGATTACCAAGCAACTCGCCTCCACCCTGCCGCCGCCGGAGGTGGCGTGGATGCGCTATGTGACCTTTGCGCTCGTGATCGTGCCGATTGTGCTCCTGAAGGGTGGGCCAGCGCTCCTGCGCTCCCGGAATCCGAAGCTGCAGGTGCTCAGAGGCTTCGGCATGGTGGGCTCCTCGCTCCTGTTCATCGAGAGCCTGCCCTATCTGCCCGTGGCCGACGCCACGGCGATATTCTTCGTCTCGCCGATCCTGATCATGGCCCTGTCGGTTCTGGTCCTCGGCGAGACGGTGGGCTGGCGGCGCTGGACCGCGGCGGCTTTCGGCTTCGTCGGGGTCATGATCGTTGTGCGGCCCGGAACGGGATCTTTCCAGTTCGCGGCGCTGCTGCCGATGATGGCTGCCTCAAGCTGGGCAGTCGGTGCCGTCGTGACCCGCAAGATCGTCGGCGACCACGCCTTCACGACGCTCGCCTATTCAGCCCTCGTCGGCACCGTGGTGCTGAGCGCGTTGATGCCGTTCAACTGGGTGACACCCGATGCGACGGAGATCGGCCTGGGCTTGAGCATGGGCGTGTTGTTCGCCATCGGACACTGGTTCATCGTCCTGGCTTATCGCCATGGCAATGCGTCGATGATCGCGCCGTTTTCCTATGTCCAGCTGATCTGGGCGGGGAGCCTCGGCTATTTGGTGTTCGGCACGGTTCCCGATACCCTGACGGTCACCGGGGCTGGGATTATCGCGCTGAGCGGCCTCTATACGGCCTATCGTGAGCGCGTGCGGGCGATGGAGAGAAAGTTCTCGGCCTGAGGGCTGAAAGCCAGCTTCAAGCTCCCGAATGGACAACGCGAAGGCGCGGGCGTGCCGTCCGGCTGAGGAAGTTGATTTCGATGAAATCCCCCTCTTCGGAGCCTTCGACGAGCCGATAGCCGAACTGCTCCACCAGGGCGCGCACCTGGCCCAGGTTGTCGCGCGAGACCTTGCGGGTGAATTCCGTCAAATCCTGGCTCATCAGCGCCGCCACGATCCCGATCTCGACGCCCTGGTCGAAATCGGCGCTGCGCGCCGGAAAACGAAGCCGCATACCCTCAGCGAGATGGATGTGGTGCATGGGATCCTGGTCAGTTCACGTCCTGTCGGGCGGTGTTTATCGGGCCAAAAATCCTACCGGTTGCTTAAAACGGCCAGGGCCACCCCAGGGCGTTCAAGGCGTGGTTAATCCTTCGTGCAAGGTGGATCCCGAAGCTGAGCTTTGCATTAATCCTGCATGGTCCTCCCTGTGCGAGCAGGGGCGTGACGAGACAAGGCAACGAGGCGCAGCATGAAGCAGCTTTTGATCGGAATGGCATTCGCCACAGGTCTGGTGGGGCCGGCGGCTCTGGCCGCGGATGTCGCGACGGTTGTCGGCGTCCGGTCCAGCCAGGTCCAGACGGCACGCCCCATCGCGAGGCTCGCCGACCAGGGGCTCGGCTATTCGGTGCTGCATGACGTGCCGGGCGTTCCGCAACGGGCCTACCGCGTGCATGTCACCTGCGCCATCGACGAGAGCTTCATGCAGACCTATTGCCCGACGCCGGTCTATGTCTCCTCCTGCCCAAGGGCCCGTATCACCTGTGCAGGCGGCACGCAGGAGGTTCGGGCGCTGCGCCTGAAATACTGAACGGCCTCGAGGTTTGCCGTGCGAGCTGTGGTGGACTAGAACGCCCTCGTTCACCATTAGGCCATTTAGTTTGCACACCACGACACGAAGCGGCGTCTA
>JAJFBI010000418.1 GCA_020697385.1 Microvirga sp.
CCGCCGCCCGAGCTTGACCCGCAGGAGGCGTGGTTCGCCGCCGCGGAGGAGTTTTTGTTGTCGGCACTCGCGACGGACAGCACGTTCGAGAGGCTGAGTGAGGCGCTCGCCCGTATGCCCCCTCCTTTGGACGGCTTGGTGAAGGCGCCCCCGGAGCAGATGACGCGGCTGGTGGACGGGAGCATCGCTCTTCCAACGATGCCGGCCGATTTGCCGGCGGCCCTGGCGGACATCCGCGTCGAGGATTACACTCGCGCATACGCCGGGAGCACCTATTGGTGGACGTCGGGTGGCGAGGGATTCGCGCCCTTTGTCCTGAGTGGAAAGCATATGCCGAGTCCGTATGTATTCACGGGAATGCTCACGGGACGGTTCGAGCACCTGTTCTCATGACCTCTCTCGCGAGCTGCTCCGGACGTGCGGCGCACGTCGCGTTCGAGAGCGGCGCGGCGACGCACGCGGGACTGGTCCGCGAGCGCAACGAGGATAGCTACCTTTTGGCGCCGGAAATGGGCGTGTGGGCCGTGGCGGACGGGATGGGAGGTCATGAAGCCGGTGCCCTCGCGAGTTCAACCGTCATCGCGGAACTGAAGTCTATCGGTTCCGCTGTTTCGGCACCCGATCTCCTCGCGCGCTTCGAAGATCGCGTGTTGCGCGCGAATGCCCGGCTCGACCAGATCGCTGGCCAGCAGGGCGGCGTTCTGATGGGATCCACGGTCGCGGTCGTTCTGGTCTACGAGACCTTCTATGCGGCGGCGTGGTCGGGCGACAGCCGCATCTACAGGATCCGGAATGACTCGATCACGCAGCTGTCACGGGACCACACGGAGGCTCAAGACCTGTTTGAGAAGGGCCTCTTGAGTCGCGAGGACGCCCGGTCCTATCCGCGCCGCAATGTCATCACGCGGGCCATCGGCGTCGACATGACTCCGGAGGTGGAGCTCGAACACGGTGTGTTGGAGCCGGGCGACACATTTGTCCTGTGCAGCGACGGGTTGACGGGCCACGTAGCCGACCAGGAGATCATCGGCGCCGTCGCTGCCGACGAGCCCCAACAGGCGTGCGACGCTCTGATCGCCCTGACTCTCGGGCGAGGTGCCTCCGACAACGTTACGGTTGTGGTCGTGCGCTACCGGCCCGAGCTGGCTCAGGGAAGTTCCATGGCTGAACTGCTCGATCGCCGAGGCTGATCATGAGCTTGTATCAGTCCGATTACCCGTCGCGCCGACACCGGATCCCGCCTGGAACCCGTCTCAACGGCATTTACGAGGTGGAGACGCTCATCGCCACGGGCGGTATGGGCGAGATCTACAAGGGCCACACTGTCCAGACCGGAGATCCGGTGGCGATCAAGACGATACGCCCGGACATGGCGGAGAACGAAGCCGCCATCGCGCTCTTCGCCAAGGAGGCAGCCGCCCTTCACAATCTGTATCACGAAGCGATTGTCCGCTACTACGTCTTCACCACCGACCCGGTGCTCGGCTGTCCTTATCTGGCGATGGAATACGTCGACGGACAACCTCTATCCGAGATCCTGAAGTCGGGTCCCCTCAGCTTCGACGCGGTTCGAATCCTGCAGCGGCGCCTCGCCTCTGGCTTGCAGGCGGCGCACGAACTCGGAATCGTGCACCGGGATGTCTCGCCTGACAACGTCATTCTGCCGGGCGGCAACGTCGCGCGCGCTAAGATCATCGACTTCGGCATCGCGCGCACCCTTGCCGGCGACCAGACAGTCATCGGCGGCGGCTTTGCCGGGAAGCTCGGCTATGTCTCACCGGAACAACTTGGCTTATTCGGCGGCGAGGTGACCGCCAAGTCGGATGTCTACAGCCTCGGCTTGGTGCTCGCGGAGGCGCTTTCCGGACGCTCCCTCGATATGGGCGGCACGCAGCTCGAGGTGATCGACAAGCGCCGCAAGATCCCGGATGTGAGCAAGGTGGACCGGCGCATGCGGCCCCTTCTCGAGCGGATGCTGCAGCCGAAACCGGCCGACCGCCCCGCCTCCATGGCGGAGGTGGCGGCCTGGCAACCGGCCTCTGCGGAACTGCGCGGAAGAAGGATCGTACTGCCGTTGCTCGGCGGGTTGGGAGCGGCTGCATTAGTTGCCCTGGCGCTGTGGTTCGGGCCCGCTCTGCTGGACCAGCCCCGTCAAGAGGACACGTCTACGTCGGCGCCACTTCGCGAAAGCCTCCAGGAGGATGCGGCCCCGCAGCAGCAGAGCTATGTTCCACCTGAACGGACCGACCAGGGCTTTTTTTCACCTGAGCGAACCGAACCGCAAAGCCGCGAACAGCCAACACCAGGGACCAGTTCTTCCCAAGACCAGCGTCAGGCTTCGGCGCCAGTACAGACTGAGCGGCTGGCGCCGCCGCGCGATCCATCTGCGAGTCCGGTAGAGCAGATCACCCGCTACATTCAAGCCTATCCGGGAGGGAACTGCTTCCTTCTCCTGCCCCGGACTGTCACAAGCCGCTCGGCCGCGATCGAGGCGTTCGGAACTTCACCTCCGCCGTTTGAAGAGTTCGACCGCGTCTTCAAAGAGACGCAAGGGTTCGAAGCCGACATAGCGCTCCGGCTGGTGACCCCCGCGCAATGTCCTGTTCTCACGTTTATCCGCCAGCTGGAGCCGAGGAGAGGATCCACGCCCCGCTTGGAGATCGCCAATTTCATCTTGCGCGACGGCCAGCCGCTGAGCGGGAGCCTTTCGGATGCCGGCGACCGCCACGTCACATTGCTTCTCGTCGCCGACGAGGGGCTCGTCTACAACCTGTCCGAGTTCACCAAACGGACCGGCAGCTCGACGTCCTTCAACCTGAAGCTGGACCGGCAGAACGGAGGGCCGGCGAAGCCGCAGCTTCTGCTTGCGATCACGAGCCAGAAATCGCTCGCTTCCGCCAGCTTCGCGCAGCCTGTCGCGGCTGAAACGTTGTTTCCGCAGGTCGCGAGCGAGGCGCGCATGTCCGGCCAGCCGCTTGGAACGGCGCTTAAGTATTTCAGGCTTGAGTGAGCGTTCGGAACGCCCCTCAGACGTCGTCGTGCCGGTAGAGGTCTCCCCATTCCGCCTGCCACACCTGGTCGGGGTCCATGACGACGATCGGCGCCTTCAGCTCGTTGGCGAGGCGTATGGCCGCCCTGAACGCCTCGACGCTGCCGCGCTCCTCGCTCGTCATGTCGCTCGGCAGCCTGCCTCCGCTGACCGCGGCCGGACAGAGGATCTTTCCCTTCGCGGCACCGTCGTTTTTGGACAGCGACAAGGTGATTGCGTCAGCCTGGGGCTCGTCGACCTGCTCGAAGCGATTTCTTGCCATCTGCGGAATCCTAAGCGGAAGGCCAACATGCGGGGCTCATCATAGGCGCGAGCGCCCGATTTCACATTCGGAAAAGACGCCGGCGGCCAACCACCATCCCGGCATGATGACTCCGCCGCGCTCTCCAGCTTTGTCACCAAGCTCATGTTTCCGAGGGTTCCAGTCGTTGTATTTCACAGAAGTCCTATGAACCCCACCTTGACCTGCACCGCTTGCGCTTCGATGATCCGAGCATTCACCCGAGGGCCGCGTGTCGAAGAATAGGGAGTTGGATTAGCCGCCGCGTTGACACCGAGCGTGCGTGAGGCAGGACGATGCGAGCTTGCTGCTCATCGCTCTTCACCTGCGGCAACGTGATCGGGGCAGCTGAGACCCACGCCAACGCAATTCGTCCAACGCGACGTGGATGAGCAGCGCAGGACACGAGGAGGCTCTCGCAATGGCGGACGTATATCTCGAAATCGGCCCCCGGGTCGACAGCAAGGCCAAGACGTCGCGTCGTTACTATTTCGATGCCACGCTGAACGAGGTCGAGCCGAAGGGAAGTAAT